>JAFAWN010000221.1 GCA_019241735.1 Terriglobales bacterium | reverse complement strand
CGCGCCCTGCACGCGCCTGTAACAGAGTCAGCTTCTGTGAGTGCTTTCGGTAAGGTTGGTCTCAGTCGCAAAGCCGCGTCATCGCGCGCTGTGAGTGATCTCAGTAACTGGGCGCGCGCAGAAGAAACGCCAGTCAGAAGTCTGAATCATTCTGCTGAGTTAGTTTCAGCTTCTAATCCTCCGCGGTCACGGATCGTGACTTTTCGGCCATCGATATCAATCAGGCCTTCTGACTGCAGGCGGCTCAGATTCCGCGAGACCAGCTCGCGCACTGTGCCAATCTGGGAAGCTATTTCCTGGTTACTGTCTGGCAGCATAATAACAACGCTTTTCTCGTCACCCTTGCCTTCCCTATTCGCAAGGCGCAAAAGCAGTGCGGCCAAGCGGTGTCTCACTGTAGTAAATGAGAGTTCCTCGATGATTCCGACCAGCCGCCGCAATCTTGTGCCCACGACCCTCAACACTTTGAGGGCAACCTCAGGGTGGGTGAGGCACAATTCCTGAAAATCGCGCTTGCTGACGAACAGAAGCGTGGCATCGTCGACAGCAGCGACCGAAGCGGGGTAATTGCCTCCATCAAATACTGGAAGCTCTGCTACCGAACTGCCGGGACCGTCGATGCTCAGCACCTGCTCTCGACCGTTAGCGGCCGTCTTGTAGATACGAATATGACCAGAAGCGACAACATAGAGTCCAGAACAGGGATCTCCCTCGTTGAAGACGATTTGGCTGGCCGTGTATTTCCGCGGAATTACGCGATCGGCGATGAACCTCATCTCGTTCTCACTGAGGCCAGAGAAAAGTGGAACCTTCGACAGTACCTGCTTTTGTGGATCACTGAGAGGCATCGCCGACATTCTAACCCTTGGGAAGTTAGCCCCGCCGGGAGGTTTTTTCAAGTCCGTGACAAAAGTCATCGCCATCGCAAAGTCCCCCACTTTACGGTGGAAGTTAGAGCGCCGCTGGGTCGAAGCGGCCCGATAGAGAGAAGACGATGAAGGTTGATGCTACGAAGACCGTCCGTGAAATGGCCTTGAACATTCCGGGCGCAACTCGGATTTTCGAACAACTCGGAATCGATTATTGCTGCGGCGGGAATAAGCCTTTGGAACAGGCCTGCGGTGAAGTGAATCTGCAGATCCAACAAGTGCTTGATTGGCTAGAGTCCGCTGCGGCCGCGGAACGACAGCCAAGGAATCGCCCACCAGGCCTCGAATGTGAAGGGCGGCAGAAAGAACCTCTCGCAGATCTAGTCGCGCATATTGCAAACACGCACCATAAGTATGTAAAGGCTGAAATTACCCGGCTTCAACCACTTTTCCAAAAGGTTTGCCGAGCCCACTCCGGGAAACATCCCGAGCTGTTGGAATTGCAGAGTGCATTTCACGCCCTGGCCCAGGAACTTACCACCCACATGATGAAAGAAGAGATGGTGCTTTTTCCATATATCGTGCGAATGGAAGAGGCAGTGATCGCAGGCGAACCCATCCTACCGGCGCCATTTGTAACGGTTAGCAACCCGGTCGCCATTATGATTCATGAGCACGATTCAGCGGGGAACCTGTTGCGCGCCATGCGTCAAGTCAGCAACGGATATCAACTTCCTGAGGACGCCTGCATGAGTTATGGGGCACTGTACTCGGCTCTTGCGGAATTTGAGCGCGACCTGCACCAGCATGTGCACCTCGAAAACAACATCCTCTTTCCAAGGGCAATCCAAATGGAGCGCGAGAAACAATGGCAGCCTTGATCACGATCGCAGAACTTGTAGCTACCTCTCGGGCACCGAAAAGCATTGCCGAAGTCACCGCAGCTCGTGAGGTTCGCCTCTCGCGATTGGTGATTGGCTATATCGCAATGGGCTTATTCTTTATGTTGCTCCCGGGCACGTTTCTGGGCGTCTGGAACCTGCTTGCAATTAGCACCCACCGATCAGTCGAAACGGTCTCGCCGGCTTGGATCCAGGCACATGGGCACGCACAGATTTTCGGTTGGATCGGCAGTTTCATTCTCGGAATCGGTTACTATTCCATTCCCAAACTGCGGCGGATGAGACCGTTTGCTCTGTGGGCACCATGGACTTCACTGGTGACGTGGTTCTCGGGAGTGACACTGCGCTGGGCTGCTGGCGTGTATGAATGGCACTGGCGCGTTTTGCTGCCCCTCTCTGCCGGGCTCGAGATTTTCGCATTTTTGATCTTTTTTCGCATGGTCTCCGGCCATCGAAACGACGCTGAAGCTCAGCCGGGAAAGTTGAACGAATGGGTCGTTCTCATTATCGCGGGGTCGGTCGGCTGGCTGGCCACATTAGTTATCAACCTGCTCAGTGCCACATTTCTGGCCTGGCGCGCTGCCTCGCCAGCTCTGCCGCACAATTTTGATCAGCGCTTCCTGGTTTTAGAGACTTGGGGATTTCTTGTTCCTTTTATTTGGGGATTCAGTGCCAATTGGCTGCCGATTTTCCTCGGGCTGCGCTCACTCCGTTCGCGACATCTGCTGTGGGCAGTTGTGCTGAACTCTGCAGGTGTAATTGCCGCATTGTTCAGCTTTATTGTAGGCTCGAGCTTTCTACTGCTGGGCGCTTTCGCAACCGTTGTTTACGCGCTGAGGGTGTTCGAGGGAAGCGAGCGAGCGCCGACAGTCAGGGGCGTACATGCGAGCTTTCCGATGTTCGTTCGTCTTGCGTATGGCTGGGCACTATTATCGGCTGTATTGGCAATTTGGGCCTCTCTCACCCCGCATTCTGCTGGAATCTGGGGCGCGTCGCGACACGCACTCACGGTTGGCTTTGT
>JAFAWN010000202.1 GCA_019241735.1 Terriglobales bacterium | reverse complement strand
GTACGTGCCTCCGACTCCGGCCGAGCAAGCCGCGGATTTGGTTAAGACGAAAACGCCGAAGGAAATGAGTTTTGCCGAATGGGAATTAATTCTCTCTGCTGGCAAGTCGGAGGACGCTGAGAGAGTCTGGGCCGCAATCAAAGGTGTCCCCTTGCAAATGGAAGGCGTTGTGATCAAAGCTGCCTCGGACGAACTCGACATCGCCGCCAGCCAGGACGACATTGACCAGAAAAGAGCCGACATCGTCCTAACGCCCGCGGGTACTATTCCACCCCGGCTGATGCCAAAGGAAAGCGCGACTTTGGATTTTGAAGGTACGCCCGTCTCATATACTCCCAGCCCGTTTGTCATGACCATGGAAAAGGGTGCGTTGCTTACGAAAGCTGCGCCAGCCAAAAAGGCGCCAGTTCATCATCGCGCCAAGCCGGCGCAGTGAGCGGGGACGAAATAAGGCAGTAGGTTGTGGGAATCTGGATGGCGATGGCTGGGAGAAAGTCCTAGCGCATCGCTTTCTTCTCGTAGCTCAGCGGTCGAGCGCTTCGCGGAGGGCGTCTGGTTCCCTCGCGCAACTGTTTCACGTCAATCTTCAATTCTGAAATCGTCCGACTCAGGGTGTTGCGATGCATACCCAGTTGGCGTGCGGCACGGCACTGGTTTCCTTTGTTTTCCTGCAAGACCGTAAGTATGAAACGCTTCTTGAATTCACGCACTGCCTCAGAGTAAAGAATGTTGCTTTTGTACATCTGCATGATAAGCGCTTCGAGCTGATCTCTCACGGCGTCTCCCTTTCTGACACAGAGCCAATTCTCAAGGTGCGACCCCCCAAGCATCTCCTGAATTTCGGGACATCGCCATTGCCCGGAACGGCAACAGTAGCTATTCAAGCCGCAGCACATCCAACCCCGAATAAAACCTCGTCCGCATATCGGCTGGCGCGAGCCAGATGGCGGCGCGTCCGGCAACCAGGAAATAAGGCGCTAATTTCGAGCCCTCCAGCCAACTGGAGGTAGGCGTAAATGCGGCCATTCCCATCAAAATTATGGCCACCGACAACCCGCCTCGCACCAGTCCAAGCCCGGCGCCCAGCAGCCGGTCCGCAAAACTCAGTCCGGCTCCTTTTATCAACCACCGCGCGATTCGCCCGGAAATTCCCGCGAGAATCATCACGGCAAAAAATATAACCAGGAATGCAGCGATCTCGCCCAACCACAGCGACGACTGCAGATACGGCCGGAACTGCTGGGCCAGATTTTCATACTGCCACGCGGCCAGCAGATACCCGATCAACATCCCTGCAATTCCAAATATTTCCTGGAAGAAGCCGGCGCTGGCGGCTTGAATCACTGACAGAACTAGGACAGCGATAATGATCCAGTCGGTCCCGCTCACGCCGATTTTTCCGCGGCTTTGCTACCCATCCAGTGCGCGTCCGGTGAGTTGACGATAAGCCTCCTGATATTTCTCACTTGTTTTCCGAACTATTTCCGCCGGAAGCGCGGGCGCCGGTGGCTGCTTGTTCCAGTTAATCTGTTCCAGATAATCACGAACATATTGCTTGTCGAACGAATCCTGCGCTTTGCCCGGCTGGTACTTATCGGCCGGCCAGAAGCGCGAAGAATCCGGGGTCAATACTTCGTCGGCCAGGGTGACGCCGGCCGCGGTACGTCCGAACTCAAATTTTGTGTCGGCGATAATAATTCCTTTACCACGAGCATAATCGGCAGCCTTACGGTACACGCTAAGGCTGAGGTCGCGAAGTTCGCGCCCCAGTTCCGGCCCGACAAGCTGAGTCATGGCGTCAAAAGAGATGTTCTCGTCGTGGCCCGTCGTAGCCTTGGTGGACGGCGTGAAAATGGGCTCCGGCAACTGCTCTGACTCCCGCAATCCCGCGGGCAGCTTAATACCGCAAACAGTGCCGCTGGCGCGGTACTCTTTCCAGGCGGAGCCCGAAATATAACCGCGGACTACACATTCCACCGGAAACATATCTGCGCGGGTCACCAGCATGGAGCGGCCGCGCAATTGGTTCGCGTACTTGCGAACCGAAGGCGGATATTTGTCCACGTCCGCAGTCACGAGGTGATTAGGAACGACGTCGCGAAGGAAATCAAACCAGAATAGAGAGATGCGGCTCAGGACCTCCCCTTTGCGCGGGATCCCGCTTGCTAAGACGTGGTCGAAAGCCGAAATGCGGTCGGTGGCAACAAAAAGCAATTGGTCACCGAGCCGGTAAACGTCACGCACTTTACCGCTGGCGTGCAGGGTTAAGTCGGGGAAATCAGTATGCAGCAGGACGGAGTCGAGAAGTTCGGAATTCATCTTGGAATTCTACAGGCAGAAAGCGTCGCGTATTCTAGCGTGCCAGAAATATTTGTCAACGGTTAAGTCGTGGATGACGAATCATCGTCTATGTGGTTGAAGGAAAAATTGTTGACACCCACTGAGCCCCGTGAAACCCGTTACGGACGTGGGTTACAGGGCAGCATATTTGTGGAAAAGCTGAGGAGGAAAAATAAAACGCGAGCGCGTGGCTAGTCCACCGTGTGGTGGAACCGGTCAGGCGGTCGCTCCAAACCTCACTGACACAAGTTTAGACACACCCGGCTGCTGCATGGTGACGCCGTAGAGCACTGGAGCAATGCTCATGGTTTTCTTGCTGTGTGTGATAAGCACAAATTGAGTCTGCAGACTCATCTCCTTCACCAGTTCAGTGAAGCGGCCAATGTTAGCTTCGTCCAACGGCGCGTCCACTTCATCCAGGATGCAGAATGGGCTGGGCTGATACTGAAAAATACCCACTAGCAGGGATAATGCGGTCAAGGCTTTTTCGCCGCCGGAAAGCAGCAATACATTCTGCAGTTTCTTCCCCGGGGGGGAGGCAACCACGTCAATACCGCTTTCGGCGCTGTTCTCTTCGTCCGTCAGGCGCATAAAGGCATGACCGCCGCCAAAGAGCTTGCTGAAAGTGGTCCGGAAATTTTCATTAATCCTGGAAAAAGCCTCTTCGAATTTTTGCCGCGAGAAGATGTCGATCTCTTTGATTGTTGCCTGCGTATTCTCGATGGAATTCAGCAAATCGGTGCGCTGCGTATCCAGGAAGGTGTGCCGCGAGGCCGCCTCCTGGTACTCCTCGAGGGCCATCATGTTAACTGGTCCCATTCCTTCAAGCCTTGCCCGCATCTCGCGGTAGGCTTGATCTTCCATCGTCAGCTCATCGCCGGACAAAAGTATCGTGGCGTCATCGTGCAGCAAATCCTGCGCGGTGACCCCTAATTCGTTCAGGCATTGTTCCTGCATATGCTCTGAGTCAGAATGCAGCTTTGCCGCTGATGCAGAAAGCTCGCCACGCAGGTCGCGCGACTGATCAAGCAATTGCCGGGAGAGCCTCAGCGCCTCGTCGAGTTCCGCTACCCGGGCTCGCAATTGTTCGGATTCGCACTGCAGCAGACCCTCTCGTGCCTCGCAGGCGTTGCAGGCAGCTTCCAGATCAGTAACTTGAAGGGCGAGGGCCTGATTTTCATTCTCCCGCTCCAGTCTCTCGGTTTTTGCAGATTCAATCTGCAATCGCAATGAATCGACCCGCTCCAGCGTTTCAGAGACCAGGGATTCAAGCGGACCCAACACCGCACTGACCGACCGGTGGCGCTCATCCAGGGTGGCTACGCGAGCGAGAGATTGGGAGGCATGCTGCACGGCGAGGTCGCGGCGCTGACGCAGTTCATGCAACTGCTCCTGCGCGACGATGCTTAGCTGCTCGCATTCGCGCTGCCGTGACTGTAAACCTTCTACCTCGGTACGAAGGCCTGCGATCCGGGGCTCGTATTCAGCCTGCTCTACAATAATGCGCTGGTGTTCCGCTGCGTAGGTGGCATGGCGCTCAGTCAGCCGCGCCATCTCAGAATCCATCTGTTGCAACCTATGCTTAGAGGACATAGTTTGCGTTTCAAATTCGCGTTTCTCGTCCTCCAGGCGGTCGTGAAGGGAATTAAGTTCTTTGAGCTCGCGACCAAGCTCTAGAATGCGCAACTCCTGATGCCCCAGCGCGGCTTTGAGCTCCCCGGAAATGCGGACCACGTCGCGCAGTTCGCGCTTCATCGACAGCGGGCCCTCGGAGCGCTGCCTGCCGCCGGTAACGGTGACGTTGTGGAAGCATTCGCCGGACTGGGAAAGAAAAAATGCATCGGGATTCTCCAGAGCCAGCGCCCGCGCAAATGAGGGATCAGGCACGATATAGCCGTCACGCAACTTGGGGAGGATGACCTCCAGAGATTTACCGAATCCGTCCAAAACGCGAATCGTGTGTTTCAACGGCACAATGGACTGGTCCGTAGGGTTGGGCCGTTCGGATTCGCCTGTGAGGAAAGAAAACTTGGCTTGAGAATCCTCAGGATGGACCAGAAAAGTCGCGCGTCCATCGACGTCGGTACGCAGCAAGCGCAGCCCTTCGTC
>JAFAWN010000122.1 GCA_019241735.1 Terriglobales bacterium | reverse complement strand
TAGGCGTGAAGTGGATAGTTGCCAACCGGCTCGAGTTTCGTGATGGGATTGCCACCGGACGTCTGCTGGACCCGGTAGTCCCACCACGCGGTATATTGGCGCGTTTCAGCCGGGCTGGAGCTCATGGAAGCCGGTCCCGCGAAGAGGCTGCACGCGATCTCCGCCTGCCTTCAGTTAGCGCTCTCGAGACGGCCGTTCAGCACGCTGCGCGTGACGTTACAACGGTTGAACGTCCAATTGTTTACTTTGATAGACCCCCGGTTAAGCGTCCGCTCTCGGTTCGCGCTGCGTTTGCGGGGAAGCATGTAATGTTGATCGGGGTGACCGGATTTATCGGGAAGGTTTGGCTGGTTAATACCTTGATGGATCTACCCGAGGTGGGCCGCATTTATTTACTCATCCGCGCGCAAAAATCAACGCCTGGGAAACGCCGATTCGAAAAATTAATAGATGAATCACCCGTGTTTGACCCGCTCTACGAACGCTATGGAACTGACCTCCCTCGATTTTTAGCCGATCGTATCGAAGTAGTTGAAGGTGATGTGTCCCGTTCCGACCTGGGGTTGGGGGGAGGGATTTCAAGTGCCCTCCGCAAGAACCTCGATCTCGTTGTTAACAGCTCCGGGCTTACTGAGTTCAATCCTGAGTTACGTGATGCGCTCTCTACCAACGTCGACGCGGCGGTAAATATCGTCGAGTTCATCAGGAGCTGCGATCACGCCGCGCTTCTTCATCTCTCTACTTGTTATGTTGCCGGAGCGCGCGACGGACGCGTGGGGGAGAGTCTGCGGCCGAACTACAATCCTGCCGGCTTACCCGATTTCGATGCTGAGCGCGAGTGGCATTCTCTGCATAAATTGGTGAAAGCCAGTGAGGAGAAAGCCGAAAGCGTCGACGTCACCGAAGAACTGCGGCGGCAGGCGCTGGGGAAAGAGCACGCCGCAAAGAATCTCCATGGCGCCGCGCTGGAGCATCAAATCCGGAAGAATCGCTATCGCTGGTTGCGAAATTACCTTACTGAAGCCGGCAAAAATCGCGCCAAAGAACTGGGGTGGCCGAACACTTACACTTTCAGCAAGAGTCTTGCCGAGTCGCTCATCTGTAAATTTGGCGCCGGCTTGCCAATCGCTATTGTTCGCCCGGCTATCGTCGAAACTTCCGTTAAGAAGCCATTTACCGGCTGGAATGAAGGGATCAACACTTCGGCATCGCTTTCCTATCTGCTGGGAACTTACTTTCGGCAGTTGCCCTCGAATGAGCGCAAGCGTCTCGACATTATTCCGGTCGATGAAGTGTGCGCCGGAATGACGTTAATATCCGCTGCGCTGATGGAACGGCGGAATGATTCCCTCTACCAGCTTGCAACCTCCGTTACCAATCCGTGCGACATGCGGCGGTCCATCGAGTTGACGTCGCTGGCTCATCGCAAACACTACCGCGCGCAGGAAGGTCTGGAATCGTGGCTGCGTCTGCGATTCGACGCGATTCCAGTGTCCAAAGAACGCTACCAGCGAATGTCAGCTCCAGCCCAAAAAGCCATCATTCAGTCCATCCAGCGGATCGCTTCATCCTTACCTATTCGGAAAGCGCCCCTCGCCCGGGCTCAGAGGAGTCTGGAGAAAGTCGAAAAGTTGATTCAGTTATTTGAGCCCTTCATACTTTTGAACGAGCACGATTTCGTGGCGGACAATATCGAGAAAATCTCCCACGCCCTGCCGCCTGAGGAAGCAGATGATTTCGGTTACAACACCTGCGGGATCGACTGGTGGCAATACTGGATTAACGTCCACATACCCGCCTTGCGCAAGTGGACTTATCCGTTGATCGAAGGCCGCCCGCTGGAGATTCGGCCGCCCAGGGCCGCCGAAGTAATCGGATCCCGGGTTGCAGTCGCCAAGACTGGCACTAACGGAGCCACGTGGCGATATTCCTGACCGGTTCCACCGGGTACATAGGCGCACACGTCGCCGCCAACTTACTGGATCAGCACGGGGCTTCTCTCAATGTGCTCGTCCGCGCTCGGGATGCGCATGCAGCAGAAGTGCGGCTGTGGCAGGCGCTTCAGTTGCATCTGGAATTCCGACAATTCTATGAATACCTGCAAACCCGGATACGTATTTTCCGCGGCGACCTGACCAATCAAAATTTTGGTCTTTCCCGTGACGATTACGATCGGCTGATCCACACCACCGATTCCGTCATTCACTGTGCGGCGTCCCTGAATCGAAAATCAGAAAAGAGCTGCCTCAATGTCAATCTCCGTGGCACCCTGGAAGTGTTACAGCTCGCCCGGCACTCGTATCACTACCATGGATTGAGGCGGTTTAGCCACGTCAGTACGGTGGCTGTAGCGGGGAAGCGAAGCAACGAGGTCGTGCGGGAAGAGAGCTCCATCGAATGGGACCGCTCCGACTATGATCCCTACGCGCGCACGAAAAAATTCTGCGAGCACATGATCCCGAGGATTCTGCCGGACGTTCCCCTGACAATATTCCGGCCAAGCATAGTATTGGGAGATAGCCGCCGGGCGGAGACGACACAGTTCGACATGGTGAAGGCGTTCGTTTTTCTCGCCGGGTTACCGGTGCTGCCGTTCCGCCCCAATGACAAAATTGATATCGTCAACGTGGATTTTGTTGCCGACGCGATCGCTTCCCTCCATCAAAAACCCGATCCGCAATTCGATGTTTACCATCTTTCATCGGGTACCGGCTCGCAGACTTTTCGCGAGATCACGAACGCGTTGGCCCAAGCCCAGCGCAAACGCCGTCCTATTTTCATGCCATGGCTGGAAAAACCATTTGCCACCGTCGTCAACGTACTTTCGAATCGTTCCGGGGCGATCGCCCGGGGCGCCGCGCTGATGAAAGTATTTCTGCCCTATCTGGTTTGGAATACCGTGTTCGACAACACGCGCGTGACCACCGAGCTAGGCCACAAACCCCTGCCGTTCTCCCAATACAGTTATCCACTTCTAAAATTCAGCCGCGAAACAAATTACGTTTACAAATACCAGGACTGGCCAGTCCATGCCAGCGGATCTGCCGCATGATGGATTTCGTTCTGCAGGCCTGGGTGAGCAGCATCATTGAGCGTTCCAGAGCCTCGTGGATGCTGGGAAAAGGCAGGCCCTGGCAGCCCGGACAAAAACTGAAATTACTGTTTGCCGGCTATAACGGCGCCTGCAACATGGGTTCGGACGTGCGTGTGGAAGAAATGCTGCGCCAGATCCGGCATATTCTCGGCGCGGATAACGTTGATTTTAGCGTCATGACCATGAACGCAAATTCTTCGCAGGCATATTTCCGCGACAGCACGCAGGTCTATCTGCCGGATATTTTTCCGCCGTTTCTAGCTGCTGAGGTTCCCAAGCACCATGGCGTGGTGGCCTGTGAAGGCTCGATGTTCAAGAGCAAATTCGCAAACGCTTTGACCACGATGATGATTGGATCACTGGGTATTGCGGCGGCGCAAAATAAATTGTCCGTCGGATACGGCGCTGAGGCGGGAGCCATGGATCCACCCATTCGCAAAATGTGCGCGCGCTATTGCCGGAACTCGCTGGTCATCACCCGCAACGAAGAATCCCGAAGCGTACTTCGCGAGCTCGGTGTCCCGACCGAACTAGGGACAGATACAGCCTGGACTTTCGAACCAAACCCCGTCGAATTCGGACAACAAGCCTTGCGCGCGGTGGGTTGGAATGGGAGCACTCCGGTGCTCGTAGTATGCCCGATAAACCCATTCGAGTGGCCGGTGCGGGCTTCGGTGGCGAAGTTTCTTGCGAATCGGACTACGGGTGCTTTCAAAGAGAGCCATTACCGCTCGGTTTATTTTCATAATTCCGGGGCGGAGGCAGAGCGCGCTTACGAAAAATATCTTACCGCCATTGCCAACGCCGTTAACGCGTTTCGGCAGCGGCGGAATGTTTTCGTGATCCTCGTCGCCACCGAACGTCTGGACGCGCGCCCGGCACAGCGCATTTCCGACAAATTGGGCGGTGTGCCCGTGCTTAGCTCTGACGATTACAACGCTTATGAACTGGTCAGCATTTTGCGAAGCTGCCAGATGATGGTTTCCTCCCGCTACCACGGCATCGTAACGTCAATGGGAGGGCTGGTGCCGTCGGCCGGGATCACCATGGATGAGCGCATCCGCAATTTAATGCGAGATCGTGGACAGGAAGATCTGTTGATGAACGTTGACGATGCCGATCTGGAGGGAAAACTATCGAAGGCGCTTGATAAGCTCGCCGCAGAACCAGAAAGCATTGCAGCGAAGATTGGGCGGACAGTGGTAAAGAATCTGAAACTCATGGCGCGGATGGGAGTGTATTTTGAAGAGGAAGTACAGCGCCGCTATCCGCAATTCCCCACGCGAAAAGGCGAATGGAGCTGGGAAGATTATTTGCCGCCTATGAGTCCCGCATTACACCGGTTAATTGAGGCCTATAGCTGATGGTGCAAAGCCCGGAACCAGGCTTCTTGCAGGACGTCTTCGCACAAATTGAGGCTGCCGGCAAAGCCGTACTGCTGCGCGAAATTCGGGACGGCCAAATAATTTCCGCGACTGGTTTTGAGCTGCTGGAAATGGTCGGGCGGGCGCGCGTGTTTCTGCGTGAAAACGAAATCCCAAAAACATCACGCTGCGCTCTGCTGGCGCACAACAGCATTCGCTGGGTGGCAATGGATTTGGCAGCCATGGCAGAAGGCCTGATCGTCGTTCCGCTGTATGCCCGCCAGGCTGCATCCGAACTGGTGACCATGATGAAGGATTGCACCCCGGCACTGATCTGCTGCGGCGATGCACTGCTCAGCGACGATGTCGTGCGCCATTGGCCGGCCGCCCCCCCGCAATACCTTTTCGACGATATTTTTTCCTCGCCGCTTAACTCGGCCGAAATGCCGATTACCGTCGCTCCTCCCGACGCGGTTACGATCATTTATACGTCGGGGACTTCGGGTGAAGCTAAAGGCGTGGTTCTTAATTCCGCAAACATTACCCATATGCTCCGATGCACGTCGGCACGGCTGGATGTCTTAATGAATCACAGCCGCACGGACGGCGATCGTGTCTTCCACTACCTGCCCTTTTGTTTCGCCGGATCGTGGATCATGCTGCTGACCTGCCTGCGCCGCCGGAGCGTCCTTACAGTGAATACTGATCTCAGCCGTCTGGCCCACGAGATGCGTGAGTCCGCCCCGGATTATTTTCTAAACGTGCCTGCGTTGCTCGAGCGTATGCGCAAAGCTGTGGATGAGCAGTTGTCGAAAACAGGCGGTATAGCGCTCGCCATTTATCAGCGCGCGAAGACGAGCTATGGGCGGCAACGCGATCGAGGGATGAGGCTTTCGGACCGACTGTGCCTGGCCTGTGCAAAGCTTCTCGTATTTCCCACAATCCGAAAGAAAATGATTGGCGCGAATCTGAAAGCTTTGATATGCGGTTCCGCGCCTTTAAATATTGAAACTCAATCATTTTTTATGATGCTGGGGATTCCAGTGCTTCAGGTGTACGGATTGACCGAGACGACCGCGATTTGCACTATGGATGATCCTCGGCGTGTCGAACCGGGACGCGTCGGGCCTGCCATTCCCGGGGTGGAGATGAAGCTGGGAGAAAATGACGAGATTATCGTTCGTGGCGCGAATATTTTTCCGGGTTACTGGGACCGCCCGCAGGAAACTGCCAGAGTCGTGACTGATGGCTGGTTCCATACCGGTGATCAGGGCGAAGTCAATGAAGAAGGGAACTGGCGGGTGACAGGACGGATTAAAAATCTGATCGTCCTGGGTTCCGGACACAATATCGCCCCTGAACCCATCGAAGAGAAATGCTTACACTTATTGAGCGGCGCGCAACAGGTCGTTCTCGTGGGTAATGGGCGAGGATATTTGTCGGCAATCGTAACTGGAAAGGTCACCCGCCCGGAGGCTCAAGTTGCTCTCGACACTGTCAATGCGCAACTGCCCCACTATAAACAGATAAGGCAGTTTTATATTCAGCAGGATCCGTTCTCGATAGAAAATGGACTGTTAACAGCAAATGGTAAACTCAAGCGCGACCTGATCGCGGCCCGCCTGGGGCCGGAAATCGAAGCAATGTACGCGGTGAAGCAGGCATCTTGATCTCCAGCTATAAGGGCAGGACTCTTTCCTGGGAGTTGAAAGAGCGAGTCCTCGAACTCGCGTTGCATCGCGGACCATGCAACGAAATCGGTTCTCACACCCTGGAGGAACTGGAAAAATTTGCCACTACGCTGGAGGCTGCCGGAGATCAGGCCTCGGTTTTGATCGTCTACAGTAGTTTGCAATGTGGCTTTTGTGCAGGGGCCGACTTGCGCGAGCTTTATCTTCGTTTGCAGGGATTGGCGAGGGCCGAGGTCGTCCCGGCTCTGCGCGACTTTCTGGAGAGAATTCATCGGGTGATGAACCTTATCGATGCTTCACCTTTGACCACCATCGCCGCTGTCCACGGGGTCACATTTGGCGGCGGTTTCGAACTCGCATTGACCTGCGATTTAATAATTGCTGATAAAATGGCGCGATTTTGTTTCCCCGAACTGCGGCTGGGACTGGTTCCGGGCTTCGGAGGGATTCCCCGGCTGAAGCGCGATATGGGAAACGCCGTGGTGCGGGACCTGCTGCTCACTGGAAGAAGTTTCAATGCAGTAAAGTCACAGCAATGTGGCTTAGTCAGCCAGATTGCCGCGGAGGGCGAGGCGTTGAAGCTGGCGCGGGCGACTGCATCCCAGCTTACGAAATTTGATCGTCAAACCGCGGCGGCGGCGAAGAAATTTATAAAGCCCATTCCGCATGATGATTTGCGGCGGGAGATTGATCTATTTTGCGAATTATTTCTACAGCCGGCGGTTGCCGCCGGACTCAAGCGGTTTGTAGAGAGTAAAGATGCGCAACCATACCTGCCTTGAATCCCGAAGGAGCCAGACCCATCCCAATGCCCGATGCTGACCAGACGCTGGAGCAGATTCTCGATCTAGCCGCCAAGCATTTCAAAGTACCGCGCGATAAGCTTACGCCGGACGATGACTTCTTCCGCACTTTGAAAATTGACAGCCTCCAGGCGCTGGACTTGCTAACCCGACTGGAACAACATTTCCATGTGGAGCTCCCCGACTACGAGTTGCAGGGAGTGTCGGATTTTCGGACCTTGGCCAGCCGCATTCAGTCCAGACTTTGACAGTCATAAAATCCCCATCAGCGTCTCTGTGTGGTGAAATAGATATTTGATGCTTGATCTCGACCGATACTCCTGCCTCGGCGGCGCGTTGCGGGACGCCCTGGATCAGTGGCCCAATGAAACTTGCCTGATCGAGTCGGATCGAGACCATGAAAAAATAAGGCTTACTTACTCAGACTTTAAAGCCCATGCGTTACCGCTGGCCCGCGCGCTCGAGGACGCCGATTTTCACCCCGGCGATCACGCGGCGATCATCATGGCGAATCAGTCCAAATGGTTGATCTCCGCATATTCCATCTTTTATTGCGGCGGCGTGCTGGTCCCTCTCGACTTCAAACTGACGCCGCTGGAGCACCTTCAGTTGTTGGCCCACAGCAAGTCAAAATTCCTCATTGTTGAATATCATTTGTGGCGCGCCATCACTCAGGCCCCTGATTTCAAAAATCACCTCCTGAAAACTGTGTTGGTGACCGAAGCCCCGCCCAGCGCCGATCTTGCAGGCGCGTATCGCTGGGAGATATTTCGACGCAAAGGCGAACCAGAATTTGTTAAGCGGGATCGGGCGGACTTGGCCTGCATCGTGTACTCCTCTGGCACCGGAGGCCGGCCAAAAGGATGCTGCCTCACCCATGAGAATTATCTTGAGCAATGCAAGGCGCTAATTTCCTTGTTTCCATTCCAGCCGGGAAATCGCTATCTGAGTATTCTTCCCACCAACCATGCTATCGATTTTATGGTCGGATTTATTGGCCCGTTTGTTTGCGGCGCATGCGTAGTTCACCTCCGTACGCTGCGGCCGGAATTCGTGCGCAATGCGTTCGTCAACTATCACATCAACTACGTTAGCCTGGTGCCGATGGTCTTGAAAAACCTGGAGCGCGGACTCATGGCCAATTTCGCGCTCCTACCGCCGGTGAAGTGGCTGGCGCTGAAAGGGTTGATTGCAGTCAACCGCGCGCTGACCCGGCAGAGCCCGAACGTCAAGTTGAGCAGGTCGTTGCTGCCGCAGGTCCACAAAGGTTTCGGCGGCGAGTTGCAAGCGATGTTCACAGGGGGCGCATTTATGGACGCCGCCACTTTGCAGTTTTTTTTCGATCTCGGAATCCCCGTGGCCAATGGCTATGGCCTCACCGAAGCCGGCACCGCGCTGACGTTGAATGACTTCAATCCATTCCGCGCTGACACCGTGGGAAAACCGCTGCCGGGGGTTCAGTTGCGGATCTTGAGCCCAGACTCCGAAGGTATTGGTGAAATTTCCGCCAAAAGCAAGACCGTGATGTCGCATTATTTTGGTGACCCCGAATTGACCGCCAAAACTATCGTTGACGGATGGCTGCTCACCGGCGATCTCGGCCGCTTCGATACTGCCGGACACCTGCAACTCTTTGGGCGAAAGAAGAACATGATTGTCACTCCGGGAGGCAAAAACATTTATCCCGAGGACATTGAAAGTATTTTCGACGGAATTGCGGTTAAAGAATTTTGCATATTCGCATCGAATTTTATTTGGCCAGTGAAAGATATGACCGGCGAGACCCTGCTTTTGGTTCTGCATTTGGAACCCCAACAGGACATCGGGACTCAACTGAAAGAAGAAATAATAAAACGCAACCGCCTCCTGCCCGATTTCAAGCGGGTCAGCGGATATCTACTCTGGGACAAGGATTTTTTCCGCACCGCGTCGATGAAGATCAAGCGCGAAGCTCTTGCTGAGGAAATCCGAAGGACCTCGAGCCGTGCTTCTGTTTGCGAGATATGAAAGCAACTCCCACTGAATATGGCGCGAGCGAGGGAAGGTGAACCGGACTTTCCTCGCCGTCGTGAATCCCGCCGCGGGCGGAGGACGATGCGGAAAGCTGGTCGGCCCCGCGCTTATGCGCCTGCGGGACGGTGGAATCAAAGTCGATGTCGTTGAAACGTCCGGACAGGGCCAGGCAACGGCCATAGTTCGAGATGCGCTGATAAAGGGATATCAGAAATTCATTGCGGTTGGAGGCGACGGCACTTCCTACGAAATCGTCAATGGATTTTTTCCCAACGCCGAAAACGCCTTCCGCCCCACCCTGGCGTTCCTGCCGCTGGGAACTGGCAATTCTTTTCTGCGGGATTTTTCCGACCGCGGAGTCGACTTTGCGCTGGAAGCGATCCTGGCACAGCGCTCACGGCCTTGTGACGTTCTTCAAATGAAACATCGGGACGGTGTAATTCACTACATCAACCTGCTTAGTATGGGATTCACAGCTGACGTTGCCGCGATGCGCGCGGTCCGCTTCAGCGGGTGGGGTGAGCTTGGCTATCAAGCGGCGATTTTCATCTCACTGGCCCGATTCAAACGCCGCCCTTTCCCACTCAGCGTGGACAGAGAAGCGCAAATCGACCGCCGACCCTGTCTGTTCCTTACTTTCAACAACAGCAAATTTACCGGCGGCACCATGATGATCGCGCCATGGGCTGATGTAAACGATGGATTGATCGAATATGTCCGATGGGGACCGATTGGCAGAACGACGCTGATTCGGAATCTGTCGACGCTTTACGACGGCACTCATATCAATCATCCCGCCGCGGAAAGGCGCGCCGTACGCCGGGTGGACTTCCATCTGGACAGTCCTGTGGATGTAATGGTGGACGGGGAAGTTCTTTCGATATGGTGCCAGACGCTCGAAGTTTTGCCTTCCGCAATTAATATCGTGGTGTAGAAACAATTTCGAATGAAGCAAAAAGGCGCACGCCATCTGCGATTTATCTCGATGCGTTATCTAATCCCGGCTGTGGTGATTGCGTCGACGTTGGCGGGTATCTATTTGCTGTGGATGCGGCACCGCTCCAGCCCCCTCGACAATTTCTCCAAGTGCCTGGCTTCGCGGCAAGTTAAGATGTATGGACTTTACTGGTGTCCGCATTGCGACGAACAAAAAGCGCTTTTTGGCTCCGCATTTCAGTACGTTCCTTACATTGAATGTGGCATCAAAGGCTCCCGGGGTGAGGCCGAGCTCTGCGTGGAGCAAAATGTGAATCATTTTCCAACCTGGCAGCTGCCTGGCGAGCGCTACGAGGGTGTTCTGCCGCTCGAGACTTTGAGTCAAAAATCCGGATGCCAGCTCCCGGAAAGCACACCACCGAAATAGACCAGATGCATCATCGTGCGCATCAACTGATGACAACGATCGCATTTGTGGCTGCGGCCGGCGTCGGCGTTTCATTATTGTCGCTTCGTCATCACTATCGCACCGATGCAACTCCCTATTGTGATATCGGAAGCAGCTTCAACTGCGACATAGTTAATCGCAGCACCTATTCGGTGATCGCAGGCATCCCGGTGGCAATGGTTGGCGTCCTAGGTTACGCGGCGTTGCTGGTATTGGCGACAATTTTTCGGAATTACCGTAACACGCCGGTCTTATTGCTGTCCGCCTCTTTAGTTGGGTTGGGTTTCGCGCTATACCTTACCTACATCGAATCCTCGGTCTTGGCGACGTGGTGCATATTGTGCCTGTTGTCCCTTGGGTTAATTACCTGCGAAGGCGTCTTTACAGGATTACTTTTCATCCAATCCAGGCGGGCAAGAAGCAATAAGGCCTGACTCGGAATATCCACATCGAATGAGTGCAACAGAAAACCATGCAGCAGGAATAGAAGAGACAGCGGCCGGTGAACTCCGCCTGCTGGATTTCGAGAGCCGCATCTTCCGGAATTCGCGCACCCTGCGCGTTTGGCTGCCCCCTGGGTACAACGATGCCGGCAATGTTCTCCACCTGTATCCCGTTCTATACCTGAACGACGGTCAGAACCTGTTCGATAGCTCGACCGCGTTTGCGGGAGTTGACTGGCAGGTCCACAAGAGCGCCGAGCGCCTAATCGCGGAGGGAATCATTCCGCCTCTAATCATTGTAGGAATTGACCACGCGCAACACGATCGGCTGAAGGAATACGTTCCGTACCGGGCGTTCAATCTCCAAATCCTCCGGCCACTGGGCGAGCGCTACCCTGATTTCCTGGTCAATGAGA
>JAFAWN010000132.1 GCA_019241735.1 Terriglobales bacterium | reverse complement strand
CACGTTGCGCAACGCAACCACTGCCAGCGTGAATGACTGGAGCGCAATCTGTTATCAGGATGGGGTGTTCTATGAGGCAAAGCGTCGCGAAAACCTCGAGATCCTGGATCGAGTGGGTGGTGGCGACTCATTTGCGTCAGGACTGATCTACGGTTTCCTGTCGGATCAGGGAGCGCAATGGGCCGTCGATTGCGGCGCCGCACACGGAGCTTTGGCAATGACCACCCCGGGCGATACGAGCATGGTGACGCTCAAGGAAGTGTTGCAGGTTATGAAAGGGGCCGGTGCGCGGATCGCACGGTGAGGGAACGCCGATGACTAATACGGAGTGTCGCAAGCGCATCATGGAAATCGGAATTGTGCCCGTTGTCCGCGCATCATCGCCGAAACAGGCGTTGCAGGCCGCGGAAGCTGTCTGCGCTGGAGGGATTCCGATAGTCGAAGTCACCATGACCGTCCCGGGCGCAATTGAAGTCATTGCCGAACTAGCTAAAACCAAAGAAAACCAGGTGTTGATCGGGGCAGGGACCGTGCTCGACGCCGCAACTGCCGAGCGGTGCGTGCATGCAGGTGCAAAATTCCTCGTCACCCCGGGATTCGACCTCGAGACGGTGCAGCTTGCGAAAACGCTTGGGGTGACGATCATGGCCGGCGCACTCACTCCCACGGAGGTGATGTCAGCATGGAAGGCGGAAAGTGATTTCATAAAAATTTTCCCGTGTGGGAATGTAGGCAGCGCGAAGTACATCAAAGCGCTCAGAGGGCCATTTCCACAAGTCCCTTTGGTGCCAACCGGAGGAGTGAATCTGAGCAATGCAGCCGAGTTCATTCAAGCCGGCGCCGCAGCGCTCGGTGTGGGTGGTGAATTAATTTCTGCGGTTGCGCTGGAGTCAGGCCACACCGACCAAATCTCAGAAGCCGCCAGGCAATATGTCGCCATTGTCGCAGAAGCACGGTCAGCATTGAAAAGCGCGGCAATATGATCCGCGTTCGCTGCAAGGCGCTGCTATTCGACATGGACGGCGTGCTGATTGATTCCACGCCCGCGGTAGCTAGAGTGTGGGGTCGATGGGCGGTCGAGCATGGATTCGATCCCGGGCAAGTGATAGCGCGAGCGCATGGCCGCCCAAGCTTGTCCACGATACAGGAGTTCTTGCCAGGCTCCGACGGTGAGCGGGAGAATCGAAAGGTCGAGCGCAGTGAAATGGCTGATTTGGCGGGGGTCGTGGCCCTTCCGGGAGCGTCGAGACTACTGGCTGAGTTGCCACCGGAGCGCTGGACGATTGTAACTTCCTCGACTCGGTCCCTTGCCGAAGTTCGGCTAAAGGCGGCGGGTTTGTCGATACCCGAACGGCTGATTACGTCAAGCGATGTGACAAATGGTAAGCCGCATCCCGAGCCCTATATTAAGGCTGCGTCAGCATTGGGGTTGCCGGCAGCAGAGTGCGTCGTGGTCGAAGATGTTCCCGCCGGTATTGTTTCCGGCAAGGCCGCCGGATGCCGTGTGATTGCCTTTAGAACCACGGTTTCGCAGGGCGAGCTTTTGTCGGCCGGGTCCGATTGGACACTGAACAACTGCAGCGATATATCTCTGAAGAGCAAAAATCCGGATCTCGTGCTTGAGCTCGTTACCCCATGACCCGTCATTGAGCCAATTTTCACAGCCAGCTAACCTTCGTTCGATTGGTTAGTCTAACCATGATCGGGCAGGAGTGTGTCTAACACTCCCGCCCCGGAGAAGCGAATGTACTCACTAGACTCCGCGAAAGGTCTCACGCAATGAACCTGGGAAAAATATTTGCATTTGTCGTAATCGGCAGTTGTCTGGTAACGGCCCAACAAATGGCCGAAGCTCCGCCGAAATTGAAAGAGGGTTTTGACGTTAATGCTATCGATAAAAGTGTGGATCCTTGCGTCAACTTTTATCAATACGCCTGCGGCACATGGAGACAGCAAAATCCGGTGCCTCCCGACAAGTCCATCTACGGCAGATTTTCAGAACTCGCCGACCGCAACCGTCTAATTCTCAAACGTATTCTCGAGTCCGCTTCGGCTGCCGATTCCTCTCGCAGCGCCAATGATCAGAAAATCGGCGACTATTACGCGTCGTGCATGGATGAAAGTGCCATAGAACAGAAGGGGACATCCTCCCTGCAACCGGAATTCGACAGGATTGCGGCGCTCAGCAGTAAAAATGACCTGCCTGCGCTGATGGCCCATTACTCACTTATCGACGTAAACGCCTTTTTTTCATTTGGCTCGCAGCAGGACTTTAAAGACTCCACGGTGCAGATCGCTGCCACGAGCCAGGGCGGATTTGGCCTTCCGGAGCGCGACTTTTATTTCAGGGATGATCCAAAGTCGGTTGAAATACGGAAGCACTATGTCCAATACATGCAGAAAATGCTGGAACTTTTCGGCGAAAGCTCCGCGGATGCTGCCCGCGATTCTGCAACAGCGATGGAGATCGAGACATCCCTAGCCAGAGGTTCTCTGGACAATGTGTCCCGGCGCAACCCCGCTAAGGTCTATCACCGGATGAGCCTGTCGCAATTAGATGAACTGACGCCTTCATTCAATTGGAACAACTTTGCCACGACATAGGCTTGGGAAAATTATCCAGCCTGAACGTTGCAGAACCAGATTTTGCCCGCCAAATGCAGGCGGTCATTGCCTCCACAGGGTTGGACCAACTTAAGGCTTACCTGCGCTGGCGCGTTATCGACAGCGTGCCTTCGCTGTTTTTACCGGAAAAAGTCGATGCT
>JAFAWN010000115.1 GCA_019241735.1 Terriglobales bacterium | reverse complement strand
CCCTTCAGCGTCAGCATTGATGGCGGCCTGCCCATGCCGATGCCAGTTGATCAGGGGGGGCTTACTTCTTTCTCGCCAGATGGAAACAAAATCGCCTACAACCAGATCTTTCGAAACTTTCGCACTTGGAAGCGCTATACCGGCGGGATGGCACAGGCTATTTATATCTACGATTTAAAAAATAACACCACAGAAGACGTCCCCCACACCGATTGGACCGATACGTTCCCTATGTGGCATGACAGCACCATCTACTTTACTTCGGACCGCGGCGCTGAGCATCATCTCAATCTCTACAGCTACAACTTGGGCAACAAACAAATTGAGCAACTGACCCACTTCACGGATTTCGACATTATGTGGCCCAGCCTCGGGCCGGATTCCATAGTGTTCGAGAACGCCGGCTATCTTTACACATTTGATTTCCAGTCCCGGCAGGCAAAGAAGCTGACTATCCAGTTGCCCGGCGAGCGTGACCAAAGCATGAAACATTGGGCAAATGTCAGCAAATTTGTCACCGACTTCGACATTTCGCCGGAAGGAAAGCGCGCCGTGTTTGCTGCCCGCGGTGAGGTGTTCACGGTTCCGGCCAAAGAGGGAAGCATTCGGAATCTGACGCACACGCCTGGAATCCGCGAGAAATCGGTGGCATGGTCCCCAGACGGACGCTGGATCGCATACATTTCCGACCGTAGTGGCGAGGAGGAGCTCTACATCAGGCCTCACGATGGAATGGGCAAAGAGCAGCAGATCACCAGCGGATACAAGGGGTTCAAGTTTCCTCCGGTGTGGTCGCCCGATAGCAAAAAAATCGCCTGGGCGGACAAGGATCTGCGCCTGTGGTATATCGACATCAATGACAAGAAGCAGATCCAGGTAGATCGTGATCGGTGGGCCGAAATTCAAAACTACGCCTGGTCCCCAGACAGCAAGTGGCTGGTCTATGACCGGAACGCGGAAAATCAGTATTCCTATGTGAACCTGTATTCGCTGGCTGATCGCAAAATCATCCCGGTCACCTCCAGCATGACGAACAGCTACAACCCAATTTTCGACCCGGCCGGTAAGTATTTGTATTTCCTATCCGATCGCGATTTCAATGAGGTCATCGGCAACATCGATTTTGAATTCGCCAACCCAAAGACGACACGGGTTTACATCGCAACTTTGCGCAGCGACGAGTCTTCTCCATTTACGGCACCCAGTGACGAGGCGCAAATTAAAAAGGATGAAGCCGCAGGCGGAGAAAGCGACGAGCTGAAGGAGGGCGACAAGAAAGGGGGCAAAGAGAAGAGCTCGAAGAAAGAAGTCGCGAAGGAGCCCAGCGACAAGAAGAATGACAAAGAAAAAGAAAACGACAAGAACAGGCAGGCTGACAAGCTGGGCAATTTCCGTATCGATATTGATGGCATCCAGCAGCGAGTCGTGGCATTGCCGATGGAAGCGGCAGTCATCGGAAATCTCGCCGCCTCTAAAGACTGTATCTACTATTCGACTACTCCGGCACAGGGATTGTCAGGCCCGGTTGGCCACGAATCCCCGGAGCTGCACTTCTATGACCTGAAAGAGCGGAAGGACAAAGTTTTAATCGACGACGTGAAACACTTCGCATTGTCATTCGATGGCTCGAAGGTTCTATACGAATCCGAGACGCACGATGGGCCACACAGTTACGGGATCATTGACGCGAAGTCCGAATCCAAGAAGAAAGTCGGCGACGGAGCACTTAGCCTGGCGGGAATGCGTGCGGAAATTGACCCGCCGCAGGAGTGGAAGCAGATCTTCAATGAAGTCTGGCGTCAGGAGCGGGATTACTTTTTCGAGCCGTCCATGAACGGTGTTGATTGGCCGAAGATGCGCGAGAAGTATGCGCAGTTGCTGCCTTACGTCGCCGACCGATACAGCCTTACCTACATCATGGGAGAGATGATTGGCGAACTCTCTAACTCGCACACGTATGTTGGCGGCGGTGACTTTCCCGACCTCCACCCAGTCAATGTCGGCTTGCTTGGGGCTGACTTCGAGCTAGATGCAGCCAGCGGCATGTATCGAATTAAGAAGATTTATCACGGCGAAAACTGGGATTCGCATTTGCGCTCCCCTTTGACCGAGCCGGGAGTAAATGTAAAGGAAGGCGATTACCTGGTGGCGATCAATGGCCGCCCTCTTCACGCGCCGCAAGACCCGTATGAATTGTTGGTGAATACTGCCAACGAAACCACGACGATTACGGTGAATTCCAAACCGTCGGAAGAGGGTGCCCGCAATATTCCGGTAAAACCCATCGCCGATGAGTACGAGCTGCGGGAGATGAATTGGGTGGAAAGCAACAGAAAAAAAGTGGAGGCGGCCAGCAATGGACGCATCGGTTACATTTACATCCCGGATATGGGGCCCGAGGGATTGAATGAATTTGTCAAAGAATACTTTCCGCAGATTCGCAAGCAGGGAATGATCATTGACGTCCGCTATAACGGTGGCGGATTTGTCGATCCTCTGATTTTTTCCCGCCTGCGCCGCGTACTGTCCGGTATGGGTTCGTCGCGCAATACGGAGCCCAACACCGTACCCCCGAATGTTTTCTACGGCTCCATGGCATGCATCACTAACCACTTTGCTGCTTCGGATGGCGACATTTTCAGCTACACCTTCAAGCAGTACAAACTGGGGCCACTTATTGGCGAGCGCACTTGGGGCGGAGTTCGTGGTATTCGCGGCAACATCAACCTGATGGATGGCGGATACATCACGCGGCCTGAGTTTTCGCGCTACGACCTGAACAGCAAGTGGGTAGTCGAGAACCGCGGAGTGCAGCCGGATATTGTCGTCGAAAATCGCCCCGACCAGGTCGTGAGAGGGGAAGATCCGCAACTGCAGAAAGCGATCGAGGTGGTGCTGAAAGATATCCAGGAGCACCCGAAGACGTTGCCCCCGCCTCCTCCTGACCTGCCGACGTACCCGGAGGGGCCCGGATTTTAGAAATTAGAATTGCAGACTGGCCAGATACTGAGGGGGTCTGCGGGCGCGTGTCAATTGTTCGAATCCATATGCAATCTTCAGCAGCGTCGGCTCGCTCCACTTGCGGCCAAAGAAAGAAATTCCCACCGGTAGGCCGAAGACGTATCCGGCAGGGACGCTGATATCGGGATATCCGGCCACAGCCGCAGCGTTCGAACTGCCGCCGGCGGAATGATCACCGTTGGCGAGGTCATTGATCCACGCCGGTCCGGCGGTAGGCGCGACGATGGCATCGAGGCGATACTTGTCCATCACACCGTCGATTCCTTCCGCGCGGGAGAGCCTATGGTTTGCCTCCAGGGCGTCAAGATATTCCTTCGTGGTTAGAGGGCCTTTGTTCTCGGCTTTGATAAAAATGTCCTGGCCGAAATAAGGCATTTCCTTTTCTTTGTTACGCTCGTTGAAATCAATCAAATCCCGCAATGATTTGGGGCCGCCGGTGCGGCTTGATAAATACGCTTTGATGTCCGCCTTCAATTCATAGAGCAGTACCGTCATTTCGGTATCATCGAATTTTCCGTGAGATTGCAAATCGGCAGGGTCGATAATAATCGCCCCCGCGTGCTTCATTTCATTGAGCAGCTGTTCCATCAACTGGTCGACAGCGTCACTAAAGCCAAAGTATTTTCGGGCTACTCCGAGGCGCATGCCGCGCAATCCGTTGGAGTCCAAGAATCGCGTGTAGTCGCCGGTATGAATACGGCTTTCGCCAGTGGCGGGGTCATCGGGATCGGACCCTGCTAAGGCACCGAGCAGGATCGCGGCATCAGTAACCGTGCGCGCCATAGGGCCGGCAGTATCCTGGCTGTGAGCAATGGGAACGATCCCGGAGCGGCTGAGAAGCCCGAGCGTGGGCTTGATGCCGACAATTCCATTCATCGACGAAGGGCAAATTACGGAGCCGTCCGTCTCGGTGCCGATTGCAAAAACGCACAGGTTCGCCGAAACCGCCACCGCCGACCCGGAACTCGACCCGCAGGGATTGCGATCCAGCGCATAGGGATTTCTGGTCAGTCCGCCTCGGCCGCTCCAACCACTTGTTGAGTGGGTCGACCGGAAGTTCGCCCATTCGCTCAAATTAGTTTTTCCGATTATGACTGCGCCTGCCGCGCGCAGGCGCGCCACGATGTAGGCGTCGCGCGGCGTTGGCGCGCCGACCAGCGCAAGCGATCCAGCGGTGGTCTGCATCTTGTCCGCG
>JAFAWN010000061.1 GCA_019241735.1 Terriglobales bacterium | reverse complement strand
CTTCTGGCCTCTTCTTTCAAGGTCACGTTGCCGGGCATTGACGGCACGATGTCGGTGAATTTTCTTTTTATCCTACTTGGTGTTTTGGAGATGAGCTTCGCCGAAACCCTGATGCTGGGATTCGCCGGCGTCCTGGTCCAGTGCTATTGGAAGCCCAGCAAGCCGTTGCGGTCGATCCAGGTGATTTTCAATCTTTCGCAGTTGACCGTGGCAACCGCCGCCGCCTACGGCATGTACCAGTTCATTGCGATTTATGTGCTGCACGGTCCGCAACCACTGGCATTGATCTGTGCGGCAGTTACCTACTTCGGGTTTAACACTCTTGCCATGGCCGCCGTGATTTCCATCACGGAAAAGAAAACCGTGCGCGAGGTCTGGTCCAATTGCTACTTCTGGTCTTTCCCTTATTACCTGGTGGGCGCGGCCATCGCCGGTGTCATGCACTATCTGGACCGCAGCATCGGCTGGCAGGCAGCCCTACTGGTGGTTCCCGCTGTGTATTTGATTTACCGCTCCTACCGGCTTTATCTCGGCAAACTGGAGTACGAGAAAGTCCACGCGGAGGAAATGTCCAGCCTCCACCTGCGCACCATTGAAGCCCTGGCGCTGGCGATTGAAGCGAAAGATCAGACCACGCACCAGCATTTGCAGCGGGTGCGGGTGTACGCGATCGAAATCGCCAAAGAGCTGGGACTGAGCCACGACGAAACTGAGGCCCTGCGGGCCGCTTCTCTGCTGCACGACATCGGGAAACTCGCAGTTCCGGAGCACATTATCTCGAAGCCCGGAAAACTTACGCCGGAAGAGTTCGAAAAGATGAAGATCCATCCCATTATCGGCGCTGAGATTCTGGAGCAGGTGCAGTTTCCCTACGCGGTCGTGCCAATCGTTCATTCGCACCATGAGAAATGGGATGGAACCGGTTACCCCAGCGGCTTGAAGGGTACGGAGATTCCCATCGGCGCACGCATTCTTTCCGCAGTCGATTGCCTGGATGCCCTGGCTTCAGACAGGCAGTACCGGAGAGCTCTCCCACTCGATGAGGCAATGGCCAAAGTGGTGAAGGACTCAGGCAAAGCTTTTGATCCCCAGGTTGTGGATGTTCTGAAAAGAAAATATGTGGAGTGGGAAAAGCTTGCCCACGAAAGCGGTCACGCAACCCCGGTCAAATTGTCGAGAGACATAAAAGTCGAGCGGGGCCTGGCCCCGGCCGCCGGTTTCGAGGAATCTCAGACCCCGGCCACGCACCCTTCCGAGCATCGCGATTACCTCTCGAGCATTGCCGCTGCGCGCCAGGAAGCGCAAATGCTGTTCGAATTGAGCCATGACCTGGGAACCTCTCTGAGCCTTGACGACACTCTATCGATGTTGTCGGTACGGCTGAAGCGATTGGTTCCGCATGACTCCATGGCTGTTTACGTTAAGCGCGACAAGCAACTGATCCCGGAATATGTGAGCGGCGACAATTTCCGGTTGTTTTCCTCGTTGAAAATTCCTCTGGGGGAAGGGCTGTCAGGGTGGGTGGCGCAAAACAACAAGCCAATCCTGAACGGAAATCCCTCGGTAGAGCCCGGCTATTTGCAAGACCCGACGAAATACAGCACGTTACGGTCGGCATTGGCCGTGCCGCTCGGCGGAGTATCGGAAGTGGTCGCCACGCTAGCTCTTTATCGCGCAGAACAGGATGCATTCACCCAGGACCATCTCCGCATTCTTCTGGTGGTGAGTTCCAAGCTTGGATTCACGATTGAGAACGCGCTCAAGTATCGTCTGGCGGAAAATTCTGCGACCACCGACTACCTCACCGGGCTCCCCAATGCCCGGTCCTTATTCCTTCACCTGGATCGCGAAATTGCGCGCTGCAAGCGCTCCGACATTCCAATCGCGGTGCTGGTTTGCGATCTTGACGGCTTCAAACAGGTCAACGACCGTTTCGGACACCTGCAGGGCAACAAAGTTCTGCAAATATTCGCGGAGCAGCTCAAAAAATGCTGTCGTGAATATGACTACGCCGCGAGAATGGGCGGCGACGAATTCGTCATCGTAGCGACGGGCCTCAATCCGGATGCGGCGCAGGAGATGGTGCACCGCGTGGAGAAAATCGTGCGCGAAGCCGGCCAGAGCGTCTGCGGCGACGATCTGCTATCGGCTAGTGTGGGTTGCGCCTTCTTCCCCGACCAGGCTACCGATGCTGAAAAACTTCTGGGCGAAGCCGACCGCGCCATGTACACGGTGAAGCGATCCCACCATACCGACTCCAGTCCGGAAACAGCATTCGCCGCCAGCGGAGGTGGAAGCCTTGCGCGCTAGAAGTTGGCTTTGGACCCTTTGCCTTTTGCGCAGGACCGCCGCTCTTCTGGTCGTGGTTCTGGCGGGAGGCATCTTCAGCGCCACCATGGTGAGATTTTCTCCCGGCTTCGGTGTGGATGAACGGGAGCTGGACAGCCGGCTAAGCTCGGACACGCTCGCTGCAATCCGCCAGTCGCATGCAGAAAACCGCTCCGTCATCCATTTTTATGCGCATTACCTGGGAAGCATGTTGCAAGGCCGGTTTGGAGTTTCCAGCACGTTCCAGCGTCCGATCAGTGAGCTCATGCATGAGCGTCTGCATGTAAGCCTGCGCTCCCTGGCGCCGGCGTTGCCGCTGACCTGGATCATCGCGTTTTCCGCCGCTCTTTCTGTAACCGCAATTCGCAATCGCGTGGCCGACGGCGTCTCCTCGATAGCTGCCGGAGGCTTAATGGCAACCCCGGCCGCCATGGTCGCACTTTGGGCTGCCAGCACCGGCCATGGTGTCGAGATTGCTCTGATACTGATTCTCGCCCCTGCGATGTACCGGTACAGCCGCAATATTCTCGAGCGCAGCTTCCGAAAAACTCACGTGATGGCGGCGCGGGCACGCGGCATTGGTACGGCTTCATTGATGTGCTGGCACGTGCTGCCCACCGCAGCGCCGCAATTAATCGGATTGATCGCGGTATCCCTCAGCATGGCGTTCGGTGCCTTGATTCCCGTTGAATTCATTTGCGATTCCCCCGGGGTCGGACAACTGGCGCTGCAAGCCGCCTTGGGACGTGATCTTCCGCTTCTGGTCACGCTGACTCTGATGGTCACTGTGATCACTTATTCTGCCAACGCCGCTGCTGATGCGGCCAACCAGGCTCTGGCTCCGGTCTCTGCATGAAAGTCCAGGGCAAGATCGCGGCGCTGGGCATTCTTGGATTAATGGCCGTCTGTATCGGCGCCCAACTTTTCGCGCCCGCAGACTACGCAACCCAGTTTCGCGAGGCCCCGAACGCCGCCCCTTCGCTCAAATTCCCACTGGGTACTGACGATCTTGGCCGTGATCGTCTTTCGCGAATGTTGTATGGAGGACGGGTGTCGCTGTTGCTCGCGCCTGCCGCTGCCCTGCTATCAACATGTCTGGCCGCGGCGGTCGGGACAGTTGCCGGATATTTCGGCGGTATAACCGGCCGCGTGATCGTGGGAATTATCGATCTGTTCCTGTCACTCCCCTGGTTCTTCTTGCTGATTACCGTCCGCGCGATGCTTCCACTGGATGTGGCACCCATGATCTCTGTAACGGTTACATTCACTTTGCTCGGCCTTCTGGGATGGGCAGCGTCCGCGCGGATCATCTATGCCGGAGTCCACGCTCTGCGAACTTCCGGCTTCATCACTACCGCCCGGGCCTGCGGCTGCGCTCGATGGCGCACTTTGATGGTCCACATCGCGCCGAATCTGAAATCCACCCTGTGGGCGCAATTCTTAATCTCCATCCCCGCATTCATTTTGGCCGAAGCAAATCTTACGATGCTCGGCCTGGGCGTCGCCGAGCCGCTTCCTTCCTGGGGCAGCCTGCTGAAGGAACTTGAAAACTACGACAATCTCTCGGCCCAGCCGTGGCGTCTTGCTCCACTCGTTTTACTGATGCTGGTGGTGTGGGCTTTTCAGGCGGTCCTAAGTCACGACGAGGTAATGGCATGAAAAACCGGTTTCGCTTTCTAATATTGGCGGTTTGCCTTACAACGCTGTCTATTCGCAGCTGGGCGCAGTTTGGCGGTGAGCTTCGGTTCTGCATCCATGCCGAGCCCAAGACATTTAATCCCGTGCTGGTGGACGACGATGCTTCGGACACCATCCGGTATTTGACCGGCGGCGTCCTGGTCCGGCTGAATCGTAGCCGGCAGGAACTTGAGCCGAACCTGGCAACCAGTTGGCGTGTCAGCAAAGACGGCCGCAGCATCGCCTTCACCCTGCGCGGCGGAATTTTCTTTTCTGATGGCACTCCCTTCACCAGTGATGATGTCGCCTTTACCATGCGCCAGCTCATGGATCCTGCCACTCACTCGCCCACCGGCGATGCCTTCCGGACGGGTGCCGGTGACGTTGTCAGCAAGGTAACGGCGAAGGACAAAATCACAATCACCTTTCCCGCGCCCATAGCCGGACTGG
>JAFAWN010000364.1 GCA_019241735.1 Terriglobales bacterium | reverse complement strand
CAAAGCAACCAAATTGATTCCTACGGACCAATACTCGGTGCTTTACAGAAAGCAGTAGAAACAGTCCAACCCGGTGAGGTCACCATTCTGAACCCGTTGCAGCTATGATTTGTTTACCAATGCTCTGCCCGCCAGTAGGATGTTTATGATACTATCGCCTTCAGCAAAAACGCTGCATGAAGCTTGGGCTTATTAACTCCGCCTGGCTGGGCACCACGGTCGATACTGCTCGCGGCATCCAGCTCACTAAAGAGATCGGTTTCGATACGATTGACATTTTTGCCGATCCTCTCGAAACCACGCCGCAGGAACTGCGCGCCATTCGCGAAGCCTGCGCTGATTTTGAGCTGCCGGTTGTCTCCACGGTCTGCTGCGCTCTGGGCATTGCGGATTTTAATGCACCGGTTCGCCGCTTCCATGTTGACCGGGCGAAGCGCTACCTGGATCTCGCTTACGACCTGCGGGGCAGGAACATGCTGCTTGTGGTCGGCGAATACATCTGGAACCAGGAAGTTATTACTCCCGCCGATCAATGGAAATGGGCCGTGGAAGGCGTACGGGAACTCGGCAGGCACGCCGGTGATCTCGGCCTGGAGATCGCCATTGAACTCGAACCGTTTCACCTGTCCATCGTGAACAGCATTGACGGCATGGACCGTTTTTTGCAAGAGGTTGCCCAGCCCCACGTAAAGGCCAACATCGATGTTTCGCATCTGGCCCTGGTAAAGAACCCGGCCGATCAGATTGCGAAGCTGCGCGGGCGTATCGCGCATGTCCACCTGTCCGATTGCGACGGCAAAAAGCATGGAGACCTGCCGCCCGGAAGGGGCGTGGTCGATTTTCCGCCCTACCTGCAAGCGCTCGCCGCCGCAGGGTTCGAGGGCACTGTTAGCATTGAATTGGAGTACTCTCCGGAGCCGGACAAAATCGTCGATTGGGTCCGCGAGGCGTACCAGTCCACAAATCGCATGATGGACAGCTTGCAGATTCGTTCTTAAATGAAGGAGATAGAAACATGGCTGCTGGACCGCTCGGAAAAGAAGTTTTAAGCGAGTACGAACGCAAGGGTTTTGTTCTCGCCAAGGGCATGTTTAGCAAGGAAGAGATTGATCTTTTGCGCCGTGCCGCGAAGGAAGACCGGGAACTCGATCAGCATTCCTTCGGCAGAGGCGATGGCGAAGGCGGCACCGTAAGGCTGTCGCTGTGGAATCACCCCGGCGACACCATTTACGGGATGTTCGCCCGGTGCGAAACGATCGTGAACTCCGCCGAAACAATTCTGGATGGCGAGGTGTACCACTACCACTCCAAAATGATCATGAAGGACGCCAAGGTGGGCGGAGCCTGGGCCTGGCATCAGGATTACGGCTACTGGTATCAGAACGGAGTTTTGTTCCCGCTGCTCACCAGCGCCTTTATTGCCGTCGATCCCGCTACGAAAGAGAACGGCTGCATGCAGGTGCTCAGCGGATCGCACCAGATGGGCCGCATCGAACACGTTCTCACGGGCGATCAAGCAGGCGCCGATATGGAGCGCGTGCATGAGGCCGAGAAGCGTTTGGAACTGGTCTATGTGGAGATGGACCCCGGCGACGTGCTCTTTTTTCATAGCAATCTACTGCACCGGTCGGATCAGAACAAGTCCGACAAGCCGCGCTGGGCCATGATCTGCTGTTACAATGCCGCCCGGAACGATCCATATAAAGAAGCGCACCATCCCCGCTATACGCCTTTGCACAAGGTTCCGGATTCGGCCATTCTCGAAGCTGGACTGAAGCGTTTTAGCGACACCTCCAGCAATGTCGCCTGGCTCGATTCGGCCAAGGATGAGAGCGCGCGCAGTCTCGCCACTTCTTAATGAGCAGCCCGTCGCAGCTTCGCTGCTACATGAACCTGATGGCGCTTGACTCCCTGCCGCCGGATTCCGCCGGTCCGCAGGGAACTTTTGAGGAGCGCCTCCAGTTGCTGGCGAAAGCCGGATTCACCGGCGTGCAGTTCGCTAAGCAAGGCACGCCCGAAGAATTGGCCATCTGCCGGGCGCACGGTTTCGGTATTGCCGCCGGCGGTCGTATTAACGCTCCGTCCGAGGCTGATCCTTTCGCCGAGCAAATCGCGGGCAGCGGCTACGAATGCGCCACGCTCCATGTCGGCTGGGGTCTGGAGGATGACGACCAAGCGCATCGTCTCATCGAAAGCATTCTCGCCGCTTCCAGCCGCTATCGAATTCCGCTCTACATTGAAACTCACCGCGCCACGATCTGCCAGGACATGTGGCGCACCGTTCATTTTGTCCGGCGCTTTCCGGAGATGCGGTTCAACGGTGATTTCTCCCATTGGTACACCGGGCAGGAAATGGTGTACGGCGGTTTTGAGAAAAAGTTCGCTTTTATACGGCCTGTTCTAGAGCGCGTGCGCTTCCTGCATGGCCGCATTGCAAACCCCGGCTGCATCCAGATTCCCGTCGAGCGGGATGCAACGCCGCAGCCGCCTTACGTTCAACATTTCCAGCAACTCTGGACCGCTTCTTTCAAGGGCTTTCTCCGCAGCGCGCAGCCGGAAGATTACATCTGCTTCACGCCCGAACTGCTGGCCGGTGGGATATACTACGCGCGGACGTTCGGAAATAAGGAAGAAAGCGACCGCTGGGAGCAATCGCTCATTCTGAAAGAAATCGCCGAACGCTGTTTTACATGCGCACAATCTTCTTCCTCCTGATTCTTGCTCCGTTATTGTTCGCGCAAGACCCGGACGATGTCGCCCGCCAGCAGCAAACGGAATCGCCGGGCATCACCGCCGGTAAATCACAGTTCGGGCAGACCTGTGGATTCTGTCACGGTCTTGACGCGCGAGGAGGAGCAAACGGACCGGACCTGCTTCATTCCGCGCTAGTCAGCCACGACGTCAACGGAAATCTGATCGGGACTGTGGTGCGCAATGGCCGTCCGGAAAAGGGCATGCCCGCTTTCCAGCTTTCCGATACCGAGATCAGCAACATCGCGCAATTCCTCCATGCGCAGATGAAAATCGCGGCCTCCACTTATCAGCGAAT
>JAFAWN010000191.1 GCA_019241735.1 Terriglobales bacterium | reverse complement strand
AGCCTACGCGCAGAACCCTAACGGCAAGAACCTCTAATCTAACCCACCGAATGAACAAGTTTTACATTACGACCCCAATTTATTATGTCAATGCGCGCCCGCACCTTGGCCACGCATACACCACCATCGCCTGCGATGCAGTTGCGCGACGCCAACGTATGCTCGGTGTGGACACATTCTTTCTGACCGGTACCGATGAGCATGGCCAGAAAATCGAGCGTGCCGCGGCGGCGGCGGGGAAATCTCCGCAAGAACTTACCGGCGAAGTTTCCGCGGAGTTCCGTACGCTGTGGGACCGCATGGAGATTTCCTACGACGATTACATTCGTACGACCGAACCCCGACATCAGCAGGGGGTGCAGGCGCTGTGGCGGACGATTCGGGCGAACGGCTACATCTATAAAGGGACCTACACCGGCCAGTACTGCGTTTTCGATGAGCTATACGTCGATGCCGTTGGACCGGGCGCGCCATGCCCGGTTTGTGGACGCCCGACGGAGACGGTACAAGAGGAGAATTATTTCTTTCGGCTGTCAGATTTCGCGGATCGTTTGCTGAAGCTTTATACCGATCAGCCGGATTTCATCCGTCCCGAGGCGCGTCGCAACGAAGTAATCGCGTTCGTGCGCTCCGGACTTCGCGATCTTTCGATAAGCCGCAGCACCTTCTCCTGGGGCATTCCGGTCCCTGATGACCCGAAACATGTGATCTACGTATGGCTCGACGCACTGGCAAACTACATCACCGCCCTAGGATACGGATCCGGTGATACCGCGCTCTATGACAAGTTTTGGCCTGCCGATGTGCACGTGATTGGTAAAGAGATCGTGCGTTTTCATTGCGTTTACTGGCCCGCATTCCTGATGGCGGCGGGACTGCCGCTGCCTAACCAGATCATTGCCCACGGCTGGCTGCTGTTTGAAGAAAACAAAATGTCGAAGTCGCGCGGCAACGTGGTGCGGGCGGAGACCATCCTGAGCGTCCTCGGCTCCGACGCTCTGCGCTATTTTCTGCTGCGGGAAACAGTATTCGGACAGGACGGGTCGTTTTCCTTTGATGCGCTGGTGCAGCGCTATAACTCCGATCTCGCGAACGGCCTGGGCAATCTGGCCAGCCGTACCCTCACCATGATCACCCGATATTTCGACGGCAGTGTTCCAGATTTTCCGGCCGCAGCATTTACCACGGCGGAAAACGAGATCAGGGAGGCGGCGGAGACAACGATATCCGAATGCAATCAACTTTTTTCGGAGTTCAAATTCTCGGTAGCGCTTGAACTGGTTTGGATCAAGCTGGTCGCGGCGGTTGACCGGTACATCGTCAAGAACGAACCGTGGGCGCTCGCCGAAAAACCTGCTGAAGACGGGAAGAGCCGCCTGGCTGCCGTACTTTACACCTCGGCTGAAACGCTGAGAATCGCGACAGCATTGACGCATCCAATCATTCCGGACGCCACGAGCAGGATCTGGGAACAGCTCGGATTGGGGGAGATTACCAAACTGCGATTGTCGGAGTTGAAATGGGGACAGCTGGCTCCCGGGACAAGAGTCGGAAAAGTTGAAGCAGTGTTTCCACGGGCCGATAAGAGCGCGATCGAAAGGATGCAGAAAATGGAGATAGTACAAAATCCTGCTACACCAGAGGTGGAGATAAAACCCGCCACCACTGACGCCACCGTGAACTCGGCGGTCCGCCCGCCGGAGTCAGGTTCGGCGACGCCCAAAGATGATCACAAAATTTCTATCGATGACTTCGCAAAAATTGACTTGCGCGTCGGCCAGGTGAAAGTAGCAGAGAAGGTTAAAGGGGCGGATAAATTGCTCCGGCTGGAAGTTGACCTCGGAACCGAAGTGCGTCAAGTAGTGTCGGGAATCGCGGGCTCGTATGCGCCGGAGTCGCTCATCGGACGGAAAGTCGTAATCGTCGCGAATCTTGCACCGAGAAAATTGCGCGGTCTGGAATCGAATGGGATGATCGTGGCGGCAGCTCCTGAGAATGGATCATCTGTGCTGGTAAGCTTCTTGGAGGACGTACCTGTAGGAACGCGGCTCAAATAGTCGGCCCTTAGCATGCTGATCGACTCACACGCGCATCTCGAAGGAGAGCAGTATGATCCCGACCGCGATCAGGTCCTGCAACGCGCTCGCGAGGCTGGCGTTGAACGCATTCTGGCGATCGGCATCGGGAACGGGCCCGGCTCGCTCGACTGCGCTATTAAATTGGCTGCGCAATATGATTTTGTTTATGCCACGGTCGGCATCCATCCTCATGACGCAAAATTGGCTACCGAAGCTGATTTTGCAGAGTTAGCCGCGCTGGCCGCCAGGCCGAAAGTGATTGCATGGGGCGAAATAGGACTGGATTATGTTTACGATCATTCGCCGCGCGAGGTGCAGAAACAGGCGTTTCTTCGGCAACTCGAATTGGCCCACAATGCAAAGTTGCCGGTGATAATTCATTGCCGGCCTTCAGCCAATAGCGAAGACGCCTGGAATGACTGCCTTTCGGTGTTGCAGCAGCGCTGGGCATCCTCCCCATTGGGCGGCATTATGCACTGCTTCACCGGTACCTTGGCCCACGCAACGCGCGCGCTCGACATGGGATTCTTAATCTCCTTCGCCGGCAACATTACTTATCCGAAGTCGCAGGGAATTCGGAATGTGGCGAAGGAGCTGCCCCTTGATCGAATATTGATCGAAACCGATTGCCCATTCCTGGCGCCGGTCCCTTTTCGGGGGAAACGAAACGAACCTGCGTTCGTGCGCGAAACCGCTCGCCAGATAGGTGAGCTGCGTGGGATCCCGGAAGAAGAGGTGGCCACGCAGACGTCCACTAATTTTTGCAATTTCTTTTCACTTCACGAAAAGCACAAATCCATTTAGCTTGTTATGTGCATCTGCCTCCAAGGCAGAGTAATCCAATAAACAAGAACTCAAGCCAATGCCAGACAACAGTTTCGACATCGTAAGCAAACTCGATATGCAGGAAGTCGCGAATGCGATGCAGCAGGCGTTGAAGGAAATCCACACCCGTTTCGACTTGAAAGACTCAAAGTCAAATATCGAACTCGAGGGCAAAGATGCCATCGTGCTGCACTCAGCCGACGAGTACAAGCTGAAGGCGGTCAATGATGTGTTTCAACAGAAGCTGGTAAAACGCGGCGTCTCTTTGAAAGGCTTAACCTACGGGCCGGTGGAAGCCGCTGCTGGAGCCACAGCCAAACAAAAAATAACACTGCAACAAGGCATCCCGATTGAGAAGGCGCGGGACATCGTGAAGACGGTGAAGAATTCAAAACACAAAGCGCAGGCGTCGATCCAGGGAGACCTGGTGCGCATCAGCGGAAAAGACCGCGATACCTTGCAGCAGGTTATTGCTTTGCTGAAGCAGCAGGATTTTGGACTCGACCTTCAATTTACCAACTACCGCACTAATTGATTTTCATCATTTGGGAGCGTACAGCTACACGCCGAAATTATGAGCACATCAGCCGCCATCCAGGGAAAGGAAATCTTCGACTCCCTGCGCGATGATCTCTCCGCGATTGAGCGGGAATTCGGGCGCGACACGGTTTCTGGCGTTGAGGCGATCACCGAGATTGGCGAATACCTTCGCGAGGGTGGAGGCAAGCGCATTCGCCCGGCCCTGTTGTTGCTTTCCTCAAAGCTGTTCAATTACCAGGGACGCGGAGCGATCAAGCTGGGTGCGGTGGTGGAAATTATCCACACCGCAACCCTCGTCCACGATGACATCATTGATGATGCCGTGATAAGACGCGGCCGTCCGGCGGCTAACACGCAGTGGGGAAATTCTAAATGCGTGCTGGCGGGCGACTGGCTGTACATGCAAGCTTTCAAGGTTGCGGTCCAGGAGCGCAATTTTCGCATCCTCGATACCCTGATCGATCTTACCCAGCAGATGGTTGAAGGCGAGCTGCTTCAAATGGAGAAGCTGGGGAAGCTGATCTCTCTGGACGAGTATTTTGACCTCATTTTCCGCAAAACGGCTTGCCTGTTTTCGGTATGCATGCGCATGGGTGCAATCCTCGGTGGCGCTTCGCCCAAAGAGGAAGAAGGCTTGGCGCAGTTCGGACGTGATTTAGGAATGGCGTTTCAGATCGTCGATGACGTCCTGGATTTGACCGCGTCCGAGAATGTGCTCGGCAAGCCGGTAGCCAGCGATCTGAGGGAAGGTAAGGTCACAATGGCAGTGATCCATGCTCTGGAGCGCTGCACGCCGCAGGAGCGGCAGGCAATAGAGACCGTAGTTATTGACCGGACATTTGACAGTGTGAGCCATGGCGAGATTTTGGGAATCCTGAAGCGCTATGGCTCACTGGATGCAGCGCATGATTGCGCTATGCAGTATGCATCACTCGCACGCAATTCGATCTGCAATTTTCCCGATGGGGAAATCAAGCGCGCCCTGCTGTGGGCTCCGGAATACGTGGTAGCCAGGCAAAAGTAAGGCGGTTTATCCCCTGCTTACCGCGATGCCCATCATCTCGAACCGTCCGCCTTTCAGAAGCGGTCCCGAACCGATGAACGCACGCGCTGGCAATTCAGTCGAAAAACGCTTTAAATATGCAGTATTGAATTCTTCCCACAAAGAGATTTTTGGCGAAAACACCTGCACCCACACCAAATCATCCATCGTCATTCCCGCCTGAGCCAGCACCGCCGCGAAGTCATCGAATAGAAACTTCAACTCCGCTTGAATCTCAGGGGGAGCATTTCCAGTTGCGGGGTCGATCCCGATGCGTCCGGAGATATACAACATCCCCCCGGCTTCGACTGCATCGCTAAACGGCAACCGCGACTTGCGGTTGGGAAGGTTAACGTAGCGGCGACCCGGAATCTCATGGTCCATAGTCATTCCCCCTGGAGCTTACCTTCAATCTCCAATATAATTCTTGGCGACGGTCTGCACACCAATCCGCTTTGCCGCTTGATCCGTAGATGTATTGGGAGTCTAATCCAGACGTTTGAATTAACAATCCAAGGAGATCTGTCTATGAAGAAGCTATTTGTTCTGGTTCTGGCGCTTTCGGTGATGTGTACCGTGGTCGCCGTAGCCCAGGATACTATGGGAAATTCGTCCAGCTCTGGTTCGATGGACAAGAGCGCAGCGTCCGCCCCGCTGAAGAACATAAAGGGAACCATCAAGATGGATGGGGACAAAGCCACTTTTGTTGCCGATAAGGGCGGGAAGTCTTGGGATGTGATGAACCCTGAGGCAGTGAAAGACCACGATGGGCACCACGTCGAACTGAGCGCTCACGTTTATGCTGACAAGAATGCCATCCACGTAATGAGCGTGAAGATGCTCAAGTCCAAGATGTAACGGTCAATCTGAAAAACAAGCTTTGAGGGCGGCCTAATAAGCTGCCCTTTTTACTGCCCCGGATTTGACGCTTATACTAGCGGGGCGGCTATTTCATGCACGGTGCTTTAGCGTTAATCTCCCGTCACGGTTACCTGATCATCTTCGCGATGGTGTTTGCGGAGTCGGTAGGCTTCCCGGTTCCGGCTGCTTTGGCCCTGGTCGCTGGCGGGGCGGGCGTAGCTTCACACGCCTTGAAGTTCACTATCGTTGCGCCGCTGGCATTAGCGGCAATGCTGCTCGGAGACACGCTCCTGTACATTCTGGGCCGCTATACCGGGTGGAGCCTGTTGGGATTTCTGTGCCGGATTGCGGCGAATCCTGAAGCCTGCATTCTGCGGTCGGCGGAATCGTTTTATAAGCGCGGGAAGATCACCCTGGTCATTGCAAAGTTCATTCCCGGTATCAATACCATGGCAGCGCCGCTCGCCGGAAGCATGAGGATGCGATGGCAGCAGTTTTTGCGCCTCGACGCGGCTGGGGCGGCGCTCTATATCCTGACTTACGGGGCGGCCGGCTTCTTGTTCCGCGATTTTCTGGCTGCAATTACCCGCGGATTCCAGGCCGCGGGCCGCGCCGCCGAAGAAGTAGTCGTAGTTGCAGCTGTGGGCTATATGGCCTACCGGGTATGGCTTTACCAGAAGAATAAAGTCTACCGCGTGGTGCCGCGAATCCAAGTGGAGGAGCTCGCGCGCAAACTTGCCTCCGAGCAGGAAGATAAAGACAGGATTGTCATTGTCGACGTGCGCAGCCACGGTTATTACGACCAGCGATCGGAGCGGATTAAAGGATCGGTGCGGCTGGAGCCGAACAACCTCGAGCAGGAATTGAAGCTCCTTCCAAAAGACAAGGACATTTATCTTTATTGCAGTTGAATACGCGAGGCGACCAGCGCCCGGGTGGCGCTGATGCTGAGGGAAAAAGGATTCAATGCGTTTGTCATCGTTGGCGGACTCGCCGCCTGGCGCAAGGCTGGGCATCCGCTCGAAGGCGTCCCTCAAAGTGATCTGGTGAAGCTTCCCACTTTCAGCTGAATCCAATGAATGAGATTGAAATTAAATTCCGTGTCGGCAGTATGGCCGGCGTTACAAGGAAATTGCGCGAAAGCGGATTTAGGCTCATCACCCGGCGTACACACGAAATGAATACTCTGTACGATTTCCGGGACCGCCGGTTGCGCAAGCGAGGGGAGCTGCTGCGCCTGCGGAAGTATGGCTCCAGTTGGGTCCTGACTCACAAGGCGAAGGGTCGCAGCGGGCGTCACAAAACCCGGATTGAGACCGAAACCCCTGTTGCCGACGGGGCGAAGATGGGTGGCATCCTGCGCCACCTTGGGTGCGAGCCAGTCTTCCGGTACGAGAAATTTCGCTCGGAGTGGAGCGACGGGAAGGGGCACGTTGTGCTCGACGTCACGCCCATTGGAAATTTTGGCGAGATCGAGGGCCGCTCCCGCTGGATTGATCAAACTGCGCGACTTCTTGGAATTGACGTCGAAGATTACATTACGCAGACCTATTCGGAATTATTCACTGCGTGGAACCGGCGGCGCGCACGGAAGGCCACCGAGATGACGTTCAAGGCGATACGAAGTTCTTCGGCTTCCTAGCTGTCGTTTCGCGCACCAAACTAACCAACAAAGCCTGTGACTACAGCGGTTTCGCTGCGTGTTACTCTCATTTTGCTCTGGGTTTCTGCTCCCACAATCGTGGTATTGCAGAAAGATAATTTCAAGCGGCTGCTGCGAACTGTTGAAGCTCTTTCCGACCTTGGGCCGGCAATGACGGCTGAGCGGGAGTTTCCTCAGACCGCGCGCGCTATGGTTTCCGCCGTTATGCAGGCGGGCGGCGCGCGTGAGGCTGCGCTATTCAGTTTTAGCGATAAACCTTCGCTGCTGACCTCGATCGCCTCTGAAGGCTTTGCTTTGATGCCCGATCCGGCGGTTATTCCGCTGCTGCCTAAGCACGTTCACGCGCTGACGTCTGTCCGCGGACCGATTGTGGTAAACCGTGGAGCGTATGAAAATTTTCTCAGCTCCAACGGTAACGTTGCTCCCGAATTGTTTCGCTGCATCGCCCCGTTAAAAGCCCGGGGCAAGCTGGTAGGAATCGTCGCTCTGGGCCGGCGTGAGGGCGATGCGATCTATGCCGAAGATGAACTGGAGGCGCTGGATCTGCTTTGCAGCTATGTTGCGCTTGCCATTCATAACCACTCCTTGAGCCAAACTCTGGCCCAGCGCGTCTCAGAAAATTTGCGCCTGATGGCTTCGCTGCACGGTTTCTACGATAACGCCCTCGAAGTCTTCGCTACGGCCATTGACGTTAAGCACATTAATATCCACGGGCATTCGCTCCGCGTCGGACGCTACGCTGCAGCTATCGGCGAGGCCATGGGCATGGATCCCGGGGAAGTTGGCGCGCTGCGCTCCGCGGGGTTGCTCCATGACATTGGCAAAGTCGCTGTTGATAAGCGGCTGTTCGCCAAAGCGTCACCACTCGATCCGGATGAGTTTCGCGAGATGGCCGACCATACCGTGGTCGGACACCAGATCGTGAGCGGAGTGCAATTTCCGTGGCCCCGGGTTCCGGAGATTGTGCGCTGGCACCACGAACGCGCAGATGGCTCGGGATATCCCGACGGTTTGATGCTGGACGATGTACCCATGGCCGTCCGCATCGTGGGCCTGGCTGACACCTTTGATGCCATGACCAGCGAGCGGCCATACCGCGGACGGATATCGCTGGCCGCTACCCTGAGTGAGATCGTGCGAATGGCGCCGCAGAAGTTTGATCCCAACGTAGTGCAGGGCTTGCTGGTACAGATTCGCCGCGACTCAGTCGGCAGCAACCGCACGCCCTTTCTCGAAGAACAGGCAGCCGGGATCGCGGCGGGCGACGTTGACCAGCTCGCCTCCATGCTCCAGCACAAAACCAGCCACGGCCGGCTATACCTCACCTAGTACACGTGGCGCGAAGACCTTTCGCGCGATTACGATGACGCCAAGGATCGAACATCGCTGCCCGATAGCCTGCAACTATTACATTCGTTACGGGTTAATAATGTTTGGATGGTTGATAATTGCGGTCAGGACTAAGGTAGATGCAACTCCGGCAAAAGCAGCTCGCGGCGGCGATTTCGTTGGTAGTGGTCTTGGCGGCATCCGTTCAGTTTGCCGCCGGCAAGAAGAAACCCGCCCCCGACGCTCCACAAATGGACGAGCACAAGCGCGCAGTACACGCCTTGAACCGCGTGACTTTCGGGCCGCGCCCGGGCGAAATCGAGCGCGTTGAAGTGATCGGCGTGGACAAGTGGATCGATCAGCAACTGTATCCCGAAAGAATCAACGATAGCGCCCTCGACTCCCGCCTGGCCCCGCTTCGCACCCTGCGCATGGACTCGCGCGAAATGGTCGAGAACTTCCCGCCCGAACCCGTAATTAAGGGAATCGCCGAAGGAAAGTTGTCGCTTCCCCGCGATCCCATGAAGCGCGCGGTTTATGACGCACAACTTGAAAAATATGAGGAAAAGCGCGAGCGCAAGCAGGCCGCTGCAAACGATCAGACGCCCCCCGCTGATTCTTCTGCAAAGCAGAATGTGATGAGCGAGGACGAGATCAACAAGCGCCGCTACGAGCGCGAACTCGCAAAATTGAATTCGGATGAGATACTCTCTTTGCCTGCCGATCAGCGTATGCAGGCCATCCTAAGACTGCGTCCCGAGGCCCAGATCGCGTTGGTGAGCCTGCTGAAAGGGCCCAAGCGGGACCAGTTAACGGATGGTATGAATCCCGAACAGCGCGAAACCGTGCTGGCCTTGAACAATCCCCAGCAGGTAGTAAACGAGGAACTGCTCCAGGGCAAGATCTTGCGCGCCACCTACAGCGAACGGCAGTTGCAGGAAGTACTCACCGATTTCTGGTTCAACCATTTCAATGTATTCATCGGCAAAGGCGCAGACCGGTATCTGGTAACCAGCTACGAGCGCGATGTTATTCGTCCCCGCGTGCTGGGGAAATTTGAAGACCTGCTGGTCGCGACGGCACAAAGTCCGGCAATGCTTTTTTATCTCGATAACTGGTTGAGTGTGGGCCCGAATTCCGACGTCGCCAACGGCATCCCAAAACGCCCGAATCAGTGGAACCAGCGCGCCAGAATCATCAGGCCACCGCGCCAAACGGCAAAAAGCAAGCGCAATGGGCTGAACGAGAACTATGGCCGTGAGTTGATGGAGTTGCACACCCTCGGAGTAAATGGCGGTTATACCCAGAAAGATGTAACTGAAGTCGCGCGCGTGCTGACTGGCTGGACGCTAAAGCAGCCGCGAGAAGGCGGAGGATTTACTTTCGACGAGCGCATGCACGAGCCGGGAGAGAAAGTCGTACTCGGGCACCGCATCAAGTCCAACGGCGAAAAGGAAGGACGCGAGGTCCTGCACTTATTGGCGCATCACCCCTCCACCGCAAAGTTTATCTGTACGAAGTTGGCGATGAGATTTGTGGCCGATAATCCCCCGCCGGCCCTGGTTGATCGCATGTCCCAAACTTTCCTCAAGAAAGATGGCGACATCCGGGAGGTACTGAAGACGATGCTGCGCTCGCCGGAATTCTGGTCTCCGGATGCGTACCGCGCGAAAGTAAAGACTCCTCTCGAGTTCGCCGCCTCCGCTCTGCGTGCCAGCGGCGCTGAGATCACGGATGCCATGCCGATTGCGAGGCAACTGCAAAATATGGGGATGCAGCTATACGGAATGCAGCCGCCGACGGGATATTCCATGAAGGCCGATACCTGGGTCAACTCCTCAGCGCTTCTGGGAAGGATGAACTTCGCCCTGGGTTTGACCGCTGGTAAATTCAAAGGCGTGCAGGTGGAAGCGGGAAAAATTATGCCTTCGCCCGCCAATGCAGCGCCGGTTGAGCCGGAGCAGACATTGCAGGTCCTCGAAAACAGCTTGCTGGCCGCGGATATTTCAAAACAAACGCACGAGACGATCGTTTCTCAGCTGCACGACCCCAGAATAAATCCTCGCCCCGCGGGAGATACAAAGAATCCGCCCCAGGCTGCAGCGGAAACGGCAACGATTGAAGGGCTGTTGCTCGGATCGCCGGAGTTTCAAAGAAGGTAGCTTCTGGTTTTGACTTTAGGAGTTGAATTTATGTCCATCACCCGTCGCGTCTTCCTCCGCAACAGTGGCCTAGCCGTCGTCGGCACTGCTGCCATTCCTGCTTTTCTTACCCGGGCTGCTTACGCCGCGGAATCGCTGGGCTCGAACAACAAACGCCTGGTCGTCATTTTCCAGCGCGGCGCTGCGGATGGTTTGAATATAGTCGTGCCCCACGGCGAACAGGCTTATTACGCGATGCGGCCCACCATCAATATCCCGCGCAATGCGGTGATCGATCTTGACGGATTTTTCGGACTCCACCCGTCCATGCAGGCATTTGAGCCGTTATGGAAGCAGGGTCATCTCGCGATCGTACACGCTGCTGGATCGCCCGACCCGACGCGGTCACACTTTGATGCGCAGGATTTTATGGAGTCGGGAACTCCCGGGGTGAAGGCCACCGACGATGGCTGGTTAAACCGCGCCTTGCGCTCGCTGCCCGATCCAGGAGCAAAGTCTGCATTCCGCGCCATCGCGCTTGGACCTTCGCTGCCGAGAATTCTTTCCGGCGCGCAGCCCGCGGTTGCGGTGAACAACATTAACGATTTCGGCGTCGGCGGACGGAACCCTTACGGCGCGCCCCTTGCCAATACATTTGAAGCGATGTACGACCAGTCGGTCGATTCAGTCCTGCACGGCACCGGACAGGAAACGTTCGACGCGGTAAAAATGCTGAAGTCGGCGGATCCCGCAAAATACAAGCCTGCGGCCGGTGCGGACTATCCAAAGGGGCATTTCGGAGACAGCCTGCGTCAGTTGGCACAGCTCATCAAGGCGAACTTGGGCGTTCAGGTGGCCTTTGCGGATATCGGCGGATGGGACCATCATGTGAACGAAGGCGGAACCCAGGGCCAAATCGCAAATGTGTTGCGCGACTTCTCGCAATCCATTGCCGCGTTCTGGACTGACCTCGGAGATCTCAGGGAAGATACCGTCGTCGTCACTATGTCGGAATTCGGGCGCACCGCGCGCGAAAATGGAAATCGCGGCACCGATCATGGACACGCCAACGTGATGTTCGTGATGGGAGGTCCAGTAAGGGGCGGTAAGGTTTATGGACGGTGGCCGGGGCTGGATCAATCCCAGCTCTACGAAGGGCGGGATCTGGCGCTGACCACCGACTTCCGTCAGGTGATCGGTGAAGCTGTCTATCAACACCTGGGGAATAAATCCCTGAACCAGGTTTTCCCCGGATTCGATAACCAGCGCGGAAAATTTCTGAATTACTTGGGATGAAGCGCTCTACTTCTGAAAACCACAGTGGCGCTTCTTCGACGTGCTGTTTGCTTATTTGGGTTGCAGGGTTTGCGCGATCATCACCTGGCGCTTGAAATTCTCCGCCATGTTCGGATCCAGTCGCACTTCCGTAGGACGCTTCGCCAGCGACATCTGATCAATCTTGTCCTGAAGTTTCAGCAAGGCATAAAACAAATTCTCCGGACGCGGCGGGCAGCCGATGACGTACACGTCAGTCGGCACGATCTTATCCACACCTTGCAGCACCGCATAAGTATTGAAAGGGCCACCGACCGAGGAACATGCGCCCATTGAAATCACCCACTTGGGATCAGGCATCTGGTCGTAGATGCGCTTGACCACCGGCGCCATTTTCAACGTCACTGTGCCGGCTACGATCATCAAGTCGCTTTGCCGGGGGCTGGGGCGGAATACTTCGGATCCGAAGCGCGCAATATCGAAACGCGCGGTGGATGAGGCAATCATCTCAATGGCGCAACAGGCCAGGCCGAAGGTCATCGGCCACACGGCGGATTTCCGCGCCCAGTTGAAAACGTAGTCAACTGTCGTGATCAAAAAGTTCTTTTCGAACTTATTTTGCACCCAGCCCATGGCGTGTTTTTTACCTTCTATGGACGCTCTTCAGTCTAGGGCTGTCAGGTAAAGAGTGTCAATTCGTGAAAGGCGCGCAAACGTTGCATCTCAACCGAAACCGGCAGTTTTGTCGGAGCCGTGCTTCGCGCTATCTTAATGGTATGCAACTTCGTGGATGCGGTACCGCTTTGATAACTCCGTTTCGCCAGGATGGGTCAATTGACGAAGCTGCTTTGCGCCATCTGGTCGAGTGGCAGATCGAGTCAGGCATAGACTTTCTGGTTCCGTGTGGAACGACCGGCGAGACTCCCACCCTCACGCACGATGAATGGATAAACGTAGTGGATGTGACGGTGCAGGTGGTCGCCGGACGGGTGCCGATCGTGGCTGGCGCAACCTCGAATTCCACCTTGGACGCCGTCGCCAAGGCTAAAGAAATCTCGGCGCGACCGGGAGTGGATGCGGTCCTGACCGCTTCCCCTTATTACAACAAGCCGACACAGGAGGGCCAGTATCAGCACTTCCGCGCTATCGCCGAGGCGATCGATAAGCCCATCATTCTTTACAACGTTCCCGGCCGCACCGGCAGCAACATTGAGCCCGCAACCCTGCTTCGCCTCTCGCAGGTTCCAAACATTGCCGGTGTAAAGGAAGCCAGCGGCAACATGGCTCAGATCGCTGAGGCCTGCGCGCTGCTACCCGAGGATTTCCTGATCTTCTCAGGAGATGATTCCCTGACCTTACCGGTCATCGCCCTGGGTGGAGTTGGAATCATTTCGGTGGCCGCCAATGAGATTCCCCGCGAGATGGCGGATATGACCCGGGCCGCACTGGCAAACGATTGGAAGACTGCCCGCGCCATTCAGGGCAAATTTCTGCCGCTGATGCAGGCGAACTTTATGGAGTCGAATCCTTTGCCGGTGAAGGCCGTCCTGGCAATGATGGGCAAGGTTCAGGAGGTGTACCGCCTGCCGCTGCTCCCAATGCGTCGCGATACCCGCTCCAAGCTTCACAAAATCGCAATGGATGTTGGACTTGTAACTAAGCGGGCCGCGACTGACATAAATTTTTATATTTATGAGAATTGGCTAGCGGGACCGCACAAGGTTGTCCTGCATCGCTCAAGTTGTGCGCAGTGCAACAATGGCAAAGTTCGCGCTGCTGGCTCTGACGCGGACCATTCGCGGTGGCATGGCCCATTTAAAACCGTTGGCGAAGCTCGCGAGGTGTCGCACACTCTGCCCGGGGTATTGATCCGTAGCGACTGCAAGTGCATACAGGCGGCTTCTAGCCATTAGATCAAGACGTCACTGCGGCGGCATTCGCTTCAGCTGGCTGTAAGGCTGCAACAATCATCGGAGCGAGCTGCGAGATGTTTCCCGCACCCAGCGTGAGAACCATATCTCCCGGTCGCGCTTCCGCCACCGCTATTTGAACCGCGTCCGCAAAAGAGGCAGCGTAGGTGGCACTCTGGCCGCCCGGGCAGGGAATATGCCTTGCTAATTCCTCGCCGGTGACGCCATCGATCGGCGGTTCGTTCGCCGCGTATATGTCGAGTATTGCGACCGAATCTGCCTCACTGAATGCAGTAGCGAAATCGTTCAACAGTAGCTTGGTACGAGTGTAGCGATGCGGCTGAAATATCACGTGCACTTTCTTGTATCCGCATTGCCGGGCGGCGGCTAAAGTGGCCCGAATCTCCGTGGGATGATGTCCATAATCATCAATCACGCTGATGCCTGCGACCCGGCCGCGCAGCTGAAAGCGCCGGTCGACGCCGCTGAAATTCTCCAGCGCCAGACGGATTTGATCCACTGGAATTTCCAATCCGATTCCGACAGCGATAGCCGCGGTGGCGTTCAGAATATTGTGATGTCCCGGGACTTTTAGCCGAAACTTTCCAAGCTTCTGCGTACCGTACACAACGCTAAAGCTGTTGCAGCCTTGAAACCCCTGTTCCTCGCGGCTTTCCGCGCCCGCCGTCTGTAAAATCTTGACCTGAAAATCCGATCCGCGCCTCCTCCCATAGGTTTTGGTGCGCCGCCGCACCTGCGGCAGCAGCTTCCGCAGTATAGGATCGTCGTTGCACGCCACCACCATCCCATAAAAAGGGACATGGTCCATGAACTCGAGGAACGCGGACTTCACATCGCGCATGTTCCGGTAACAGTCCATGTGCTCGCGGTCGATGTTGGTCACTACGGCGAGAACCGGCGAGAGTTTCAGGAATGAGCGGTCACTTTCATCCGCTTCTGCCACCAGATACTGCGACTTACCCAGGCGGGCGTTCGAGCCCAGGGCGTCGACCCTCCCTCCAACAACCACTGTCGGGTCCAGGCCACCCGCCCCCAGCACCGCGGCGACCATTGAAGTGGTGGTGGTCTTTCCATGCATTCCGGCCACGGCAATGCCGTACTTCAGGCGCATCAATTCCGCCAGCATTTCAGCGCGCTGGATCACGGGAGTGTGCAGCGCTGCCGCGGCGACAACTTCGGGATTGTCGGACGGGATGGCCGCGCTGGCCACGACCACCTCGGCCCCGGCTATATTCTCCGCATGATGCCCCAAAACGACACGCGCGCCCAGTTGCTCGAGTCGATGCGTTACCGGTGAAGATTTGAGGTCGGACCCGGAAACCTTGTAGCCGAGATTCAGCAGGACTTCGGCGATCCCGCTCATGCCGATACCGCCAATTCCTACGAAATGGATGTGCTGGATTTTGGCAAACATTCGGTCAGTTTGGCACTGCCGCTATATTACCCACTGCTTCGCGCGTCGCAGTACCGAGGCCGGGGCCTCTATTTCCAGCTCTACCAGCCCGTCCTTATATTGACGCGAATAGATCCGCGAGCGCGCTTCGAGCAACGACAGCAGTTTTCCCTCCTGCTGCGGAATCCGCAAACGAATGCGGCCGATCGGGTCGCCCTTAAGCATCTCGTCAATGCGGTCCAGCAGTGGACCTATCCCGACGCCCTCTATAGCAGATACGTACAGCGTGTTGGCATCATTCCGTACCTTATCGCGCTGGTTTGCGGTAAGCAAATCGATTTTGTTCATCACCCGCAGGCGCGGCTTGCTGTCGGCTTCCAATTCCCGCAACACTATTTCCACTTGCGCGTCCTGCTCGGCGGAAAGCGGGCTGCTGGCATCGGAAACATGCAGGATCAACTCAGCCCGCTGCACCTCTTCCAGCGTGGCTCGAAACGCGGAGACCAGAGTATGTGGCAGATTGCGGATAAAGCCTACGGTGTCAGAGAAAAGAACCTGCCTGCGGGAAGGCAGAACCAGCGCGCGGATAGTTGGATCCAGGGTGGCGAACATCTTCGGGGATTCGAGCACCGCGGACCGGGTCAATACATTAAATAAAGTGGACTTCCCCGCGTTGGTATAGCCGACCAGCGCTACCGTCGCGACCGGCTCCGATTCCCGCCTTTGCCGCTGCTGCGCCCGGACACTTCTAACATTTTCCAGTTGCTGTTTGACGTGGCGCAGGCTCCGGTAGATTTTCCGGCGGTCGGTTTCAAGCTGGGTTTCGCCGGGGCCACGGGTTCCGATGCCGCCACCCAACTGCGACATTTCGATGCCGCGTCCCGCCAGTCGCGGCAACATGTATTCAAGCTGCGCCAGTTCTACCTGGAGCTGGCCTTCGCGGGTGCGCGCGTGCCGGGCAAAAATATCCAGAATGAGCTGGGTGCGGTCAATCACCCGGGTTCCTACAATTTTTTCGATGTTGCGCTGCTGGGAGGCAGAAAGATCGTGATCAAACAGCACCAGGTCAGCCGAGACTGATGCCACCGCGCCGGCAATCTCCTCCAGTTTCCCCTTTCCGATCAGGGTTGCGGGATCTGGCCGATCGCGTCGCTGCAAAAGTTCGCCGGCGATTTCCGCTCCCGCGCTTATGGCGAGTGCCCGCAGTTCATCGAGCGATTCCTGGGCGCTGAATTCCGGAATTTGGCTGGCGGACTCCGGCCGGACCGCTTGCGCGTCTCCGGCGTCCTCTGAAGCGCCAATTGCTGCGCTGCGCGCGCTTTGCGCCGCCAACAAGGCTGCTTTCAGTTTAGAAGTTTTAGCGGGACGCTTCCCGGCTCTATGCTCGCCGCTTTTAGCCGATCGCTTGCGGTAATCCAAGCCCACCAGAAACGCGCGTTCCCGGGGAGGGGTCTGCTCCGCTGCCAGTTTCGAAGAGTGCTGCGTTCTGAATTTGGACGATACTATGAGAAGCCCCGCAAAAAGCGGTTACGTTAGCCTTCCGCGCCCGCCGCTGCTTTCGCGGGGGCAGCCGATTTTTCCCCATCACTACTGTTTGCAGAGGAGGAAACTGCCGCCGTTGCCGGCCGTTCCGCGTATCCGTGCGACATCCGTCCCATAGAAACCGTCGAGATTGCATGCTTGAAGATCAGTTGCTCCTGGTTTCCCGTCTCCAGCACCAGGCAATATTTGTCGAATGAGCGGATGTGGCCGGTCAATTTTACCCCGCTCAGGAGGTAAATGGTGATGTTGGTCCGCTCTTTCCGGGCGGCATTGAGAAACGAATCCTGAATATTCTGCGCCGGCTTGGTTTCCATCGCCCGATCTCCTTTACCTTTCCTGACTTACACGGAGTGTATTGTACGATACGAGCTTCGCTCCCCGTTTTCAACCCGCAGTGTTAGGGCTGCTTGGTCTAACCTCTCCCGCTCTGGTGATATAAGATCCCCATTCTCTGTAAATAGCCGCAGCCTGGCGTGTTGTAAAAAATCGACCTCTGGAGCCACTTTCATGACATTCCCTGTACTCTCTACCCTTGTATCGATGCCGGACATCAGCCTTCCCGATGCCAACGCCTCCTTCCTTATGCTGCTGCGCTGGGTGCATTTTCTGGCGGGCATCACCTGGGTGGGTCTGCTCTACTTCTTCAATCTGGTCAATGTTCCGTTCATGAAGGAGATCGACACCGCGACCAAGGGCAAAGTAATGCCGACGCTCATGCCCCGGGCCTTGTGGTGGTTCCGCTGGGCGTCAGTGGTGACCGTCCTCGCCGGAGTCATCTACTGGGAGCGGATTGTATCCGCCGACGCCCACAACGCCGGTGCCTCGACCGGCACAGCCATGGGCAGCTTCTTTGCCATCTGGACGATCACCTGGGCACTTTGCTATGCCTTGCTGATACCGGGGAGGGGCTTGCTGAATGACGGCCGCATGCTTGCCGTTCTGGTGGCGATTATCGCTCGCGTCGACACCGCGACCAAGGGCAAAGTAGTCCCGACGCTTATGCCGCGCGCCCTGTGGTGGTTCCGCTGGGCGTCAGTGGTGACCGTGCTCGCCGGAGTCATTGTATCCGCCGACGCCCACAACGCCGGTGCGTTGCCGCTGCTGCCTGGCTGTTTCTGAGCCTGAACAACCACGGCTGGGAAAGTAATCGCCTGCTGGCAATCGGAATTGGCGGCGGGATCGGCTGGATGATGATGCTGAATGTCTGGGGAGTGATCTGGCGCATCCAGAAACGCATAATTCAGTGGACGCGGGAGAATGCCGCCAGCGGCACGCCCATGCCCGACAAATCGAAGCGGATGCCCGTATGGCCTTCCTGGCGTCACGGACTTATGCCTGGCTTTCCGTCCCGCTGCTGTTTTTTATGGGAGCCGCCAGCCATTACCCAATGTTTGGAAAGTAAATGCTCTGGAAAGTGAAACGAAGTACTACAGAGCAAAAAATATGGGGAGCCTTTTGGCCCCCCAGAGTAGAAATTATGCACGTTGGTTCGCTTCAGCTTCAGGGATGCTGCGTAGGGGTGTCCGTTCTAATCTTGGTAATGTCGGCCTTATCCTCGGAATTAACTGAAAAGAGCATGTAATGGTCAAAACTATGCCGTCGATGATATCGATGCTGATTGAGCTTCGAGTTCACCTCGGGTCTGCTCGAAAGAATATTTCGCAATTGACAACTTTCTTATCGTCTAAATCATAGGCGTAGAACACAAGCGATTTGCCTTCGGTATAGAAGACGCGACCATACGTAGAGTCAATGAATTGGGCCCAGCTGAACCCTGATGGATCCATCGCGATCGATGTCAAGAAGAATAATGATTCGGGCTGGGAGAAAGGGTGTGACTCGCTCGCTAGCGTCTTACTCTCCGCGAATCGAGCCCTGTCGAGGCGCCAGCTGCAGGAATTTTAAGTTCTTAACGAATCTGTAAGTTTGTCAGACGTCGATACTTCTTGGCTTCGTTTTGCAGAAAACGCTCAACTCAAATGTACCCTCATCGGTGGTTTCTACAAAAGCCAGCTCCCCGTCATTGAGCAGGCGTTGGAGGCAGCGGCCCGAATGTTGGGATCGGATCGATCACGAGGTTACTGCCTGGAGATGATCTG
>JAFAWN010000057.1 GCA_019241735.1 Terriglobales bacterium | reverse complement strand
CAGACTTGGGAGCCGGACAGCAAAGCGCGAATCCGGTCGCTGCGGGAGGGCTTGCCCCAGTCCGTGTAGATCTGGTTCGTTGCCAGTGCGCGGGCTTCGTCGCGGTAGGAAAAGTTCCAGATCGCGTCCACAACTTTGCGGCCGTTTGGATTGGTGGGCGCGTCATGGGTGGCGAGAAAGCGCCGGTTCGAATCTTCGGCGATCACCAGGAAGGGACGGTCGGGAAACCATCGGTTGTGCTCGGCCCAGGCCCGTTCGCGAAACTGCTGAATAAAGTCCCAGTTATTGATTCCGGCGAACTCGTCGATACGAAAGCCGTCGATGTGATACTCGCGTACCCAGTATTCCGCCATCTCATACTGAAATTCGCGCACCGCATAGTAACCGTCGTCGGGATCGCGATAGCGGAAAACCCAGTTGCTCCATTGGGTAGCGCGGTCGGGTTCCGGGTGCTTCGGGCCGACGTAATAGGAGTCCGGCGCTAAGCTCGTGAGCGGGCATTCCCCGTCCGAGTGGTTCATGACCACATCAAGAAAGACGCGTATGCCGAGTTGATGGCAGGACTTGATGAAGAACTTTGCATCGATGGGACTTCCCATATCGAAGTCGGGCGCGAAGAAGAATCGCGTGCCGTACCCCCAGTTCAGCGTGTCCGGCGAGTCCTGAATCGGAAGCAGTTCGATGCAGTTGATATTGAGACTTTTCAGGTCTTGCAGGTGCTCGAAGATGGCTTCGTCAAATGTGCCCAGGTCCACCTCGCGCGCTGTCTCGCGTGGCATGGACATCCAGCGGAGAGGCATTTCATAGATGACAGTTTGGTTGTTCTGTTGCAACGGGTTGCCGGGCTTGAGTTCGTCGTCCCACCGGAACGGCGTGATATGGCGCTGTCCGCCGGAGATGCGAAAGATTCCGCGATAACCGCCGAAACGGGTGATCTCCTCGGCGTAGGGGTCAGGAACCGGGTGAGCGGCATCTGCGTTCACGACAAATTCGTATTCATAAGCGCCGTCCGCTAATCCGTAGGAATCGATATCTATTTCCCACCAGCCTGGAAAATCGTGGGAATGGGATGCCGGTTCGCGCCGCCAGTGAGCGGGGTCGAAGAGATCGCGGTCGCTCAGCGGCGCAAAACGGATTTCGAGCTGGTCTAATGATGGCCCCAACAGGCGTAATAGGCCGGGACGACCGGTGGGCCGGGGTGATGGCATAGTTTCCTCCGCAGATCGGATGATGATAAGGGAAAACTATCTCTTTTGCAAGAAAATTATTGATCTGCGTGCGCTCTTCCGTTCGGCGGGTCAAAGGGGACGCGGACGATGAAGCGGGTTTCTCCGGGTTTTGATTCGAAGCTGACGTCACCGCGATGATTGCGTGCGATGCGGCTTACAGTGTCAAGGCCGAGGCCGGTTCCTTCGCCCACCGGCTTGGTCGTGAAGAAAGGCTCGAAGATGCGGTTTTTGAGATGGTCCGGGATGCCGGGACCGTTATCGATCACTTCAACACGGGCACAGCGACCGTCACGGGTCGAGCGGATGATCAGTTTGCCTTTTCCGTTCATGGCGTCGGCGGCATTGACAATCAGGTTGGTCCAGATCTGATTGAGTTCGCTGCCGCGCGCGTAAACCTGGGGCAGGGAGCGGTCGTACTCGCGCACGATCTCGATGCCGTTCTTCAGGCGAGGGCGCAGCATGATCAAAGTGTTTTCGAGGCCCTGATGAATGTCCACCTTCTGCTCGGGCATCTGGTCCATGTAGGAGTACTCTTTAATGGAGCGGACCAGCTCGGAAATACGGCCTGTGCTGTGTTCGATTTCGCCCGCGAGGCGGCTGATCGTAAAGGCGGCGGTCAGGCGCACCAGCACATTGTTCAGGAATTGCGGGGGAACGTGCCGCGCTACGTCGTCAAGGGTTTGCTTTGTGCAGCCGAGATCAACGAGAGCCGTGGCGAGATCCCATGCCCCTTCGATCCCGTGCTGCTGCAGCCAGGTGGAGATTTCCTCTTCACGGTCGCTGCGTTCCAGAGTGTCCAGGGCCGTTTGCGGGCCGGTTTGTTCCGCCCAGTCGCATTCCAGCCTGGCGAGAAAGACCCGTGCATCCTGGGGAAGCCCCTCCTTGTCCAGTTTTAAGGCAGCGGAGCGGACGGAGGCCAGCGCCTTGCGGATATTGTCAGCAGCGCGACGGGCAGCAGAAGCGGGATTGTTCAGCTCATGGGCGAGTCCGGCGGAAAGCCTGCCGAGAGCCATCAGCTTTTCGCGCTGCTGGTCGGCAACGGTGGTTTCACGGATGCGATCAGCCATGACGTTGACCAGCTTTCCTTGAAGAACGGGAAAGTGGTGCAGCATCTCATCGAAATATTGCTTGTGAAGCCCGGCAACGCGAGTAGAGACGGCAGCTCTGGTAGTGGAGGGAAAACGGGTTAAACGTGAGAAGGGAAGCAGTCCGGTGACCTGGCCGGCGCGGGCGATGTACATGCGCCCGTCTTCCCGTTCCGCGCGCAGCTCCCCACGCAGCAGCACGATCAGATATTCAGCCGGTTCTCCTTCGTAGATGATGATTTCACCCGCTTCTAAATCGACAGCTCCCATATGAGAGGCCAGCCACTCCAATCCTTCGGCCGGGAGATCGGCAAAGGTGCTGACGGATTTCAGCTCATCGACCGAGGGAGGCGGCGCACCGCCGATTTTGTTGATAGCGCTTTCCATATCAAATTTTGCTCAAGTACTGGTGGACAAATTGAATGGCGACCGAGCCTTCACCGACGCCGGAGGCGACGCGTTTAATCGAACCGTGGCGGACGTCCCCGACAGCGAACACTCCGGGGATGTTGGTTTCGAGCAGGCCCGGATCGCGGTCAAGCGACCAGCCTTTAGGCGGTTTGCCGTCGTGAAGCAAATCCTGGCCGGTGAGA
>JAFAWN010000021.1 GCA_019241735.1 Terriglobales bacterium | reverse complement strand
TTGGATAGCGGCGAAATTTCGGGAAAAGCCTGCGAAACCAATTTGCTGCACCACCCGGCGAAGCTGAAGGCTAAACGCTTGCTGATCGTAGGGGGCGGTAAGGCAGACAAATTTGCAACGCCGGACTTGCATAAAGCCGCCGGCACGGCCGTTCGCTTCTTAAAATCGCGGGGGATCCGCAACTTCGCTTTCCTCGCGCCGCAGAATTTTGAAAAGGGAGATGCCGTAAAAGCAATCGTGGAGGGGGCTTTCGTCGGCAATTTTGATTCCGATACTTATAGAAGCGACCGTAAGGACCAGAAGATAGATTCTTTAACGGTGCTTGCGTCGGATGGACAAACCGAGGCCCATGAGCGACAGGCGTTGGAGCAGGCTCGAATCATTGGGGAATCGCAAAATTTTGTGCGCGAACTGGTGAACGAACCAGGCAATCGAATGACCCCGTCAATCCTGGCGGAACGCGCAAAGAAGATGGCCGGGGAAGTGGGTTTGAAGTGTGAAATCTACGGCGCTGACAAAATAAAGGAATTGAAGATGGGGGCATTTTGGGGCGTCGCCCAAGGGTCCGACGAGCCCCCTGCGTTGATCATCCTGCAGCACGAGCCGGCCGGGGCACCAGCGAAGCCAATGCTGGGGCTGGTAGGCAAGGGCGTGACTTTCGATACTGGCGGCATTTCGATCAAGCCCGCCGACGGCATGGAAAAGATGAAGTATGACATGGCCGGCGGCGCTGCGATGATTGGAGCCATGCGCGGTATTGCGCTGCTCAACCCCAAAGTGAAAATCACCGCGATTATTTGTGCCACGGAGAATATGCCATCGGGAAAAGCGCAAAAGCCCGGGGATGTACAGATTGCCATGTCGGGCAAGTCGATTGAGATCATCAACACCGACGCCGAGGGACGCCTGGTGTTGGCGGACGGGCTTTGTTATGCGCGTCAGCTCGGATGCACGCATCTCATAGACGCCGCAACACTCACAGGCGCGGTGGTAGTCGCCTTGGGACACGTCAACGCCGGCGTCTTCGCAAATGACGACAAAATGTACGAGCGCTTCAGCCGCGCAGTGGCAAAGGCCGGCGAGAGATTCTGGCGGCTGCCTCTGGACGAAGAGTATAAGGAAAGCATCCGTTCAAATATCGCCGACATCGTCAACTCCGGCGGGCGCTGGGGCGGGGCGGTCACGGCGGCAATGTTCTTAAAAGAGTTCGCCGAGGATACTCCCTGGCTGCACCTGGATATCGCTGGGACGGCATGGATGGAAGAAGCCAAGCCGTGGATCGCAAAAGGCCCGTCCGGTATTGGGGTGCGCAGCCTGATTGAATTCGCCAGGGATTTTGCGGAGCAATGAAATTGATTGATCTCACTCTTTAGCGAGTCATAGTCCGGATTTGTTTTCCAAGCGTGCTGACGGGGATCAGCCAGTAATCGCAGACTACACGAAGTGAGGAGGCGTTATGAAAGCTCTATTCGCGATTGGATTGGTGGTTCTGATTTTGGGTATTCTTTCGTTCTTCGTGCCGATACCGAATTACGAGCACCACGGCGTTAGCGCCGGCGACGTACACATCGGCGTGACGACCAGGCATGAAGACCATGTGCCGATGCCGGTCAGTATTGTGCTGGTTGTGGTCGGTGCAGGGTTAATGCTGGCAGGCCGCGGCAAGACTTAGCTTTTAATCTCGAATAATTACATAACCGCCGGCGCGGTAACGCCCATTATCCCGAGTGCTCGAATCAGTTCGCGGCGCACAACCGCGATCGTAGCCAGCAGAAACTTTTTGCGATCTTCATCCGGCTCAGCCAAAACTGGATGCCGGTGGTAAAAAGTGTTAAACAATTGCGCCAGCTGGAATACGTGCTTCGCCAGATGTGCCGGCTCTGTTGTCGCGATACACTGCTCAACCACATAGGAAGTTTTGGACGCCGCCAGCCATAATTCCCAGATGGGATTGGCGGATTCGTTGTCCAGATACTTTCCAAAATTCAGGCCTTCAGCCCAAGTGATTCTGACGCCCGGATCAATGCCGGCCTTGCGAAAAATATTAGATGCCCGCACCACTGCATATTGCGCGTAAGGTCCAGTCTCGCCTTCGAAGGCGAGCGCTTCCTTGAAGTCGAAAGCTATCACCGAAGATTTGGTGAACTTGAGCATGAAGTAGCGCAGGGCACCGACCGCAATCTGTACCGCGATCGACATCCGTTCGTCCTCTCCCAGTTGCAGATTGCGGCTATCGACTTCTTTCTTCGCGGTGGCGATCAGCACGTCAATAAGATCGTCCGCCTTCACTCCGAATCCTCTGCGCCCGGAAACTTCGACGTAAGCACGTCCCTTGTCTGCTTCAGAAAGTTGGTAACCCAGCTCCGCGGCGCAGCGTGGGGTAAGCGCGACCATTTCATAAGAGAAGTGGGTGTAGTGATTGGCTTGTTCTTCGGCACCCATTCCCCGCAGGGCCTCAATGACCGTGCTCTGGGCTTCCGCCTGGCGAGCGTCGATGACGTTAAAAATCTCGGCCACGCCGCC
>JAFAWN010000475.1 GCA_019241735.1 Terriglobales bacterium | reverse complement strand
AGGGGAAATTCAGGATTGGGAACAGGTGAAACTGCTCACCGTGCGCGCCGACCGCTTGCAGCGATGGTATCGGCCGGGCTTACTGTGCATCGGCGACGCGGCGCATGCCATGTCCCCAATCGGCGGCGTCGGTATCAACCTCGCGATTCAGGATGCAGTCGCAAGCGCAAACATTCTCGGGCAGAAGCTATTGCAGGGCACCCCGAGGGGAGAAGAGCTTGCCGCAGTCCAGCGGCGGCGGGCGTTTCCTACCAACGCAACGCAGCAAATGCAGGTGTTCGTCCAAAACCGCGTCATCAAAAACGTTCTCACCCGTGCAAAACCGCTGCGGCTGCCCTCGCTACTGAAGCTCTTGCTTTCGTGGCCCTTTCTGCGACGCATTCCTGCACGTGTGGTGGGGGTGGGGCTGCGCCCCGAACACATTCACACTCCTGAAGCCGGGCTGACGTAGATTACTTCCTGCGGTATCATCAAAAGAGTGGAACGCGCGCATCCATTTCAGACAGACGATTCACGCCTTCATCCCATTCATGCGAAGGTCGTGGCAAGAGAGCGTCTGACTGCAGACGATGCACTCGCGCTTTATCGTACTGGCGACATTCTGGCTGTGGGTTGGCTGGCCAACTCTGTTCGAGAACGCATGCACGGCGACAAGACGTACTTCAACGTCAATCGCCACATCAATCCCACAAACGTCTGCGTCGCTGCTTGCCGTTTGTGCGCCTTCGGGCGTAAGAAAGACTCGCCTGGCGCCTATACCATGGCGCTCGAAGAAGCTTTTAAGACGGCCGCTTCGGGTTACAGCGAGGCAGTAACGGAGTTTCACATCGTAGGCGGCCTGCACCCCGATCTTCCATTCCAATACTTTCTGGATTTGATTTCCGGCCTTAAAGAACGTTTTCCTCACGTCCATCTAAAAGCCTTCACCATGGTCGAGGTGGCGTATTTGTCAAAGCGCGCCAAGCTTTCAGTCTCGGAAACGCTGGCACAACTGAAGGCGGCGGGGGTGGATTCGCTCCCCGGCGGAGGCGCGGAGATTTTTTCCGATCGCGTGCGCCACATAATTTGCGATCACAAAATTGATGGCAACCAATGGCTCGACACTGCTCGGCTGGCGCATCAGATGGGCCTGAAATCGAACGCTACCATGCTGTACGGGCACGTCGAGAATGACGATGATCGCGTCGACCATCTACTAAAGCTGCGTGCCTTGCAGGACGAAACCCGCGGCTTTCAAACTTTCATCCCGCTGGCATTTCATCCCGAGCACACTGCCTTGCAGCACCTTGCGAAGACTACCGGAATGCTGGACATCAAACAGATTGCTGTGAGCCGGCTCGTGCTGGATAATTTCCCGCACATCAAGGCGTACTGGCAGATGATGACTGCGAAAATAGCGCAAATTGCGTTGCGCTTCGGCGCGGACGATATTGATGGCACAGTCGTCGAGGAGAAGATCTACCACGATGCCGGCGCCACCACCCCACAAGGCATGCGACGCGAAGAGTTAATGCGTCTTATCCGCGAAGCGGGACGCGATCCGGTGGAGCGCGACACTCTGTATCGTCCGGTGATCCGCGATGAGATGGCCGTCACGGTTGCGGTCTGACCGACGATCCTTACCACTTACATAAACCGCACTTTCACGTCTGGGCCCTTCTCCAGATGGATGCTGTCAATGAACCGGACTTTCCCTGTCCGCATCGCCATGATGACCGATGACGTTCTTGTTCCTTCGCCAAAAAAGCGGACGCCTTTCAGCAACGCGCCATCGGTAACGCCGGTGGCTGCAAAAATCAGCTGATTGCCGGGGGCCAGATCTTCGGCTTCGTAAATTTTATCTTTGTTGCGAATACCCATCCGGGCGATTCGCTCTTCAAGTTCGGGTTTGTCAATGACCAATCTACCCAGCATGTAACCATTCAGGCAGCGAATGGCAGCCGCAGTAATCACTCCCTCGGGCGCGCCGCCTGACCCCATCACAGCGTGTACGCCGGTTCCAATGACGGCCGCGGCAATGCCGGCGGAGAGATCGCCATCTCCTATCAATCGAATGCGGGCGCCTGCCGCGCGAATGTCGGCGATTAACTTTTCGTGGCGCGGACGCTCGAGGACAATCACCACCAGATCCTCAACATCACGACTCAGACGGCGGGCAATGTTCTTCAGGTTTTCGGCGGGGGGCGCGTCGAGATCAACCGCATTCTTGCAAGATGGGCCGACCACTATTTTTTCCATGTAGCAATCCGGGGCATTGAGCAATCCGCCCCGTTCCGACGCCGCCAGCACTGTGATCGATCCTGGCGCACCAGTAGCACACAAATTCGTGCCCTCGAGAGGATCGACTGCAATATCCACTTCCGGCACTTCGCGCCCGTCGGGAAATTCAGCCCCCACCTTTTCGCCGATATAAAGCATGGGCGCTTCGTCCCGCTCACCCTCGCCGATGACAATGGTTCCGCGCATGGGGATGCTGTCCATGGTCTGCCGCATGGACTCGGTCGCAACCTGGTCGGAAAGGCTGCGCTCTCCTTGCCCCATGGTGCGCGCTGATGCGATCGCCGCATTTTCCACCACGCGCAGGAATTTGGCCGCCAAGTCGCCTTCCAGATTCTCCCCAAACGATCTGGCCTTCCCCTCAACCCGGCTCTGAGTCGCCATGATGCCTCCTTGTATGCTCGGCCCTGTGAATATACCGCCAAGACGCGAACGCGGGAAGGGCCTTGAAGTTTCGTGAGCGGAACTAGCTGGGCTGTCGGCGATGGAAGAGTGATAGATCGGAGACCTATTTCCGGTCATGTGGGTGGAGTTTCCTACTCCTCCGACTGAAGAAGTGTGCACCGTTCGCGTGCTTCACTGACGCGGAGGCGACGCAGAAGCTTTGCACGTATCCTCACTTGGCCGCATCGATTGGCCTCACACATTCAACGCTGCTAAAATTGCGTGTTCACGCGTTTGTGCGGGGCTATAGCTCAGCTGGGAGAGCGCATCGTTCGCAACGATGAGGTCGTCGGTTCGATCCCGACTAGCTCCACCATATTTTCAATCATCCGCAGAAAAAATTCCCTCTCGCTGCATCCCGGCGTGGGGCGAGAATGTGGCTATGCGAGTAAGAACGAAACGTGCTCAAGTTCGCCACATGAATTTCCCCAGAAGCCAGATTCTCTTTTACAGCGCGTGCATCGCCATCTTTCTTCCCTCCGCACTTTGCCTCGTCAGTACAGCCCAAGTCAGCGAAAACCTGAAGTTCGACATTCAGGCGGTGGACAAG
>JAFAWN010000033.1 GCA_019241735.1 Terriglobales bacterium | reverse complement strand
AAGTCCGAGGGAGTATTCATCATGCAGCGACCGCCACGCGACAAGAGCGATCCTAAATCGGTGGATGAAGGTACGGACGCGTACGACACTATCGAGTGGCTGGTCAAGAACGTCCCCAACAACAATGGCAAAGTCGGGATCAGAGGGATCTCGTATCCGGGATGGCTGGTGACGCAGGCGCTGCTGGAACCGCATCCCGCTTTGAAGGCCGCCAGCGAGCAGGCTTCGCCCGATGACATGTTTATCAACGACGATTTTCACCATAACGGGGCGTTCCGACTGAGCTACGGTTTTGAGTACTCGGCGCTGCTGGAGAGCTCCAAGGAAAAAAACACCAACTTCGAGTTCAACCAGTACGACACCTATTCCTGGTACCTGTCGCTGGGAGCGCTTGCGAATGCCAACGCTCGCTATTTCCACGGAAAGCTCCCGACCTGGAACGACTTCGTCGAGCATCCCAATCACGATTTCTGGAAACAGCATGCAGTCACGACGTACCTCAAACACACAACCGTCCCGAACTTAAATGTTGCCGGATGGTATGACCAGGAAGACTTCATCGGCCCCACCCGCATCTATGCCGCGCTGGAGCAAACCGACACAGAGCATCTCAATTACTTCGTTGCCGGTCCATGGAACCATGGTGGGTGGTCGGGAGAAACCGGGCGCAAGCTGGGCGATGTCGATTGGGGCAGCGACACCGCGCGTTATTTTCGCTCACACATTCTGGCGCCGTGGTTCGCGCACTGGCTGCACGATAAGCCGCTGAACCAGCCGGAAGCCATTACGTTCCAGACAGGGAGCAACGTCTGGAAGAGTTACGATGAATGGCCCCCGAAGAAGGGCGTGACTGAAAAAAAGTTATACCTTCATGCTGATGGGAAACTCTCATTCGATGCACCCGGCGACAAGGATGCCTTCGACTCCTACGTTTCTGATCCGGCAAACCCCGTTCCCTATCGCAACCGGCCAATCACGCCAACCTATCCCGCGCCCGCCTGGACGACGTGGCTGGTGCAGGACCAGCGCTTCGTGGAGCACCGTCCGGACGTATTAAGCTGGGAGACTGATCCGCTGAAAGAAGACATCACGGTGACGGGCGACATCGTTGCTGACCTCTTCGCCTCAACCACGGGCAGTGACAGCGACTGGGTGGTGAAGCTGATCGACGTGTATCCGGAGGACTACCAGAAGATCACCGAAGAAGATGCGAGCAAAGGCGCGGGTCCGGTGCTGAACGGCTATGAGTTGATAGTGGCCGCCGATATTTTGCGCGGGCGCTACCGGAAAAGTCTGGACACGCCAGAGCCGATTGTGCCCGGCCAGGTCACCGAGTACAAGATCGATCTGCATCCCAACGACCACGTCTTCCTTAAGGGACACCGCATCATGGTGCAAGTGCAAAGCACATGGTTCCCGGTGTATGACCGCAATCCGCAGAAGTTCGTGGAAAATATCTATAAGGCCACCGACGCGGACTATGTGAAGGCTACGCAAAAGATTTACCGCTCGAAGGCTGCGTCCTCAGGCGTGTGGCTGCCGGTAGCGAATCATTAACTTCTTGGGTTAATGGGAAGACTCCGCCGCGCCAAATACTGATCGCGGAAACAGCGCCAGAAATTCATACTTGACACCACACCATGTTTCTGCAATTATCGAAATATGGCCGCAGCGCCGTCGAAGAAATCTGCAGAGAAAATCACACAATACGCCGATATGTTTTCGGCCATGGGGGCGGAGGCTCGACTCCGGATCATGCAGTTGTTACTGTCCGCCCATCCCCAGGGGCTGGTGGTCGGTGAGATACAGGAAGAGCTGGGGATTCCCAACTCGACTCTTTCGCATCATCTTGACAAATTGAAGGCGGAAGACCTCGTACGCGTAGAGCGCGACAGCACTTTTCTGCATTACACCGCAAACGCCGAAGCACTTCAAGAACTGCTTCAGTTTCTGTACGCCGAGTGCTGCACGCGCAACCAGGCGGTCAAACCGGATCGAATCATTCGAATCTGTAAATAGAGGGATCATCATGAGCAGCGCGGACATCAAGGAAGTAGTCAGAGAAAAATACGGACAGGCGGCATTGCGCGCGTCGAGTGGCGGCAGTTCCTGCTGTGGAGCATCAGCGACGAGCAGAACGGGCTGCGATCCGATCACCACCAATCTTTATGACACGGCGCAAGCGGGACAGATCCCCGAAGAGGCGCTGCTCGCTTCCCTCGGGTGCGGAAACCCTACTGCTCTCGCGCAATTGAATGCCGGTGAGGTTGTGCTTGATCTCGGCTCGGGGGGCGGCGTCGACGTGCTGCTTTCTGCCCGGCGGGTCGGGCCCACGGGGAAAGTATATGGCCTGGACATGACCGACGAAATGCTTGCGCTGGCTAACGAAAACAAGCGCAAAGCTGGGGCTGACAATGTCGAATTCCTTAAGGGAGAGATTGAGCGTATCCCTCTGCCGGACAATTCAGTTGATGTGATTATCTCGAACTGCGTGATCAACCTCTCAGCGGACAAGGACCGGGTGTTGCGGGAGGCCTTTCGGGTGCTGAAGCCGGGTGGGCGCTTTGCCGTCTCCGATGTGGTGACCCGGGGCGAGATGCTACCTGAGATTCGCCAAAGTGTGCTTCTCTGGGTCGGCTGCATTGCCGGGGCTCTCAAAGAAGAGGAATACCGGGCGAAACTGGCGGCTGCCGGCTTCGAGGGAGTTGAGAATTGAGCCAACCAGAATTTACCGGCTGGAAGATGCTCGCGAGTTTCTTTCCGGCCAGAACATAGACGTGGATGCGATTGCACCACAGGTCGATGGCAAGTTCATGAGTGCCTTCGTGCGGGCGGTAAAGCCGCAGCGAAAGGAAACTTGCTGCAGTCCAGCCTGCTGCGAGTGAGGAGCGACAGCGGTACACCACGACACTCTTTTTCCTGTGCATCGTTCGCAAACGGGGTGGTGAGATTTCCCGCACATTTCCGACACATTTACCGCGATAGTTGGGAGACAAAGTTTTTCGTGTCCTGGTATGCGATGGGAAGGGGCCGCCTCCGTTAGCGGCGGTTGACAGCGAACCAGGGAACGCCGCGGTATGAGTCCGCGACCACCCAGGCGCCGGCGGTCAGCGCCCAAGAGAGGATGGTCTCGCTCCACACGAAAGCGCTCCGGGAACCTGCGGCTATGATGGGCATCCATGCCAGCAGGGTGAACATGCCTATCTGGAAGGCTGAGAGCGCCGCCGCCAGCCGGGCAAAAATTCCAATGAGCACCGCAAGTCCGGCGGCGATGAAGGTGCATCCGAAAAAATACGCCCAGCCCACATGCCATGGCAGCCAGGCTGGCACCAGTCCCGCAGTCTCTTTGGGATAGATAAAGTGGGCGACGCCGAAGGGAAGCAAGGCCAAGCCATAGAGGATCCTGGCGATGCGTACGCCGTTGTCACCCGTGGCGAAACCGAGGGATCGCTGGTCCCAGTCGGCAGCGAACCAGGCGTACAGCACCCAAGCGCCGGCTACCATCACTGAGGTCTCACCGCATCCGAACCAGGAACCGACGGCGGTGGGCGCGTGGAAGATGGGACGCAACCGGAAGATCAGCAACCAGAGAAGAAGCGAGGCGAGCAGCAGGCGGGCCGCATAGAGCGCGGTGCGCCGCCACAGCAGACCGATGCCGGATGCCAGCGAGATAGACGCGCAGAGGTAGGCCAGTGCCGCGCGTGCCGGAACAAACTTGGGTACCGGGTCCCACACCGGCGTGAAACTGCCTTTCGCCAGGCCGGGGACTTCGAAGCCGAACGGGCGCAAGATTCCGAGGCCCAGAATTCCGAGGCCAATCATGGTTGCGGCGAAGACCGCATGACCAACGCTAGCGATGCGCATCGCAGTGCCGTTTGATGGGGTTCTGTTCATGACGTAGGCCAATCGAAGCAGTTAATGATTCTCACACTGTGTGCTCTGCGAGCGAACCTTTTTCCAGCAGATATGCACTCGGACCCTGCTGGCCACGGATTGCCCGGACAAATTCGAGCACCACAAATCCCCCCCCCAAAGCTTCGGTGAAGGCCCAACGGGTGGCCATGCGCCATTCCCGCGCCAAGGCGGGGTCCTGGTGCTCAACCTCGCCGATGTCGCCCGGGACTTCGATGACGATGCGTTGGCGGGCGAGGGCGGCGGGCAGATCCGCGCGCTTAGGTTCTCCGGTGCCGTGGAATTGCACCAGCGGAGTTACGGTAGAAAGCGCATCAAGCATTTCAGGCCGATGATTGTTTCCCGGCAAGCGCGATTTCACCCGGCGGCTGGCGAGCGGCCAGGTCAGCCAGAGGCGATCGGTGCCGGTCTGGTGCAGCGGACTGGAGGTTTGGGGTCCGTAGAAGTCAATTTTGTAGGAATCGGAAAGAGCACCCAGCTTGAAGAAATTTAAGTGCGCGTTGCGGCCCTGCAGAGGATCGAAGGTCCAGCTCATCTCTTCTATGCGGAGATTTGAAAATTGATTGGCTACGCTC
>JAFAWN010000334.1 GCA_019241735.1 Terriglobales bacterium | reverse complement strand
CACGCCCGTCGATCCCAAGAAAATGAACGATCCAATGGGACGCTTGGGATCGCTTAACCCCGCGCGCGACCGCCGGATTGCATTTGCCACGCGTTCCAGCGCCGGGTCCTGGCCAACGACGCGTCGCCGCAGCCCCTCTTCCATGTGAGTAAGCTTCTTAACTTCGCCCTCGAGCATTTTCGAGACCGGTATGCCCGTCCATTTGGAAACGATCCTGGCAACGTCCTCTTCGTCAACTTCTTCTTTCAGCATGCGCACCGCCCGGGGACCATCGCCATCATTTTTTGCGGACAGCTTGGCCAGCTCGTCTTCGGCCTGCCGTAACAGCCCGTAACGGATTTCCGCCACCCGTTGCAGATTTCCTTTGCGCTCTTCTGCCTGCTCTTCAATCTTGAGCTGTTCGATCTTCTCCTTGACAGTGCGGGAGCGGGCAATCAGGTCTTTTTCCCGCCGCCAGTTTGCCTTCAGCGCATTCGAGCGCTCGCGCAGTTCCGCTAATTCCTTGTCGATGACTGCCAACCGCTCGCGGGAGTTGCGATCATCCTCTTTTTTTAGCGCCTGGCGCTCGATTTCCAGTTGCGTGGCCCGACGCTCCAGTTGGTCAATATCGGTGGGAAGGGAATCGATCTGGATACGGAGAGATGCCGCCGCTTCATCAATCAGATCGATAGCTTTATCCGGCAGGAAGCGATCCGAAATGTAGCGATGCGAAAGCGTGGCGGCAGCAACAATCGCAGAATCCTTGATGCGGACACCGTGATGAACTTCATAGCGTTCTTTCAAGCCGCGCAGGATGGCGATGGTGTCTTCGACATTAGGCTCGCCCACAAACACAATCTGAAATCGGCGCTCGAGCGCCGCGTCCTTTTCAATGTACTTGCGATATTCATTCAACGTGGTTGCGCCAATGGCGCGCAGCTCACCCCGGGCCAGCGCCGGCTTCAGCATGTTGGAAGCATCGATGGCGCCTTCCGCGGCCCCCGCGCCCACCAGCGTATGCAATTCGTCGATGAAAAGAATGACCTGCCCCGCCGAGTCTTCGATTTCCTTCAATACTGCCTTTAAGCGATCTTCAAATTCTCCGCGATACTTCGCACCTGCCAGCATCGCGCCTAAGTCGAGGGCGACCAGCCGCTTATTTTTCAGAACTTCGGGCACATCGCCGGAGATGATGCGTTGTGCCAGACCTTCCGCAATCGCGGTCTTGCCCACGCCCGGCTCGCCGATCAGCACCGGGTTGTTTTTCGTTCGGCGGGAGAGCACCTGCACCACCCGGCGGATCTCTTCGTCGCGCCCAATTACCGGGTCGAGCTTGCCGCGCCGCGCCTGCTCAGTGAGGTCACGCGCATAACGCTCCAGCGCCTGATATTTTGCCTCCGGATTCTGGTCGGTGACTTTCTGCGAGCCGCGGACCGCCGCCAGCGCTTTCAGGATGGCGTCGTGCGTGGCGCCATGCCGGGCCAACAGGCTTCCCGCCGGATCGCGCTTCAGTTGGGTTGCGGCCAGCAGCAGATGTTCCGTGGAAACGTACTCATCTTTGAAGTTGGCGGACTCTTTGAAAGCCTGCTCCAGCAATTTGTTCAATGCATCCGACATCGTGGGTTGCGCAACGCCGCCGGAGACCTTGGGTAATCGCTCGATCTCTGCGCACAACTCCTGCAATAGTGCAGGCGGCGCAATGCCAATTTTTTCCAGTATCGGCTGAACAATACCCTCGCGGTCTTCGATCAATGCGGTAAGCAGATGAACCGGGAGAAGCTCAGGATTGCCATGTTCCGACGCCAGGTGGCTGGCTGTCTGGATTGCCTCTTGAGTTTTTAAGGTCAGTTTGTCAAAACGTATCGCCATCTCGATTACCCCGCTGCAGCCTCAGAATTCGGTATAGATCCTGTTCTTTGATTCGCAAAAACAAATGGGAGGCTCAATTGCCTCCCACCTTGGTACTGTACGCGGATGGCAAGAGCTTACGCAGCCTGTCCGGCGCTTTTCACCTGCTTGCCCTCCAAAGTCTTGTCGCCAGACTTCTCACTGCCGACATTGACTTTAATCTGCTTGGGCTTGGCTTCCGCCTTCTTCGCCAGGCTGATCTTTAGAATACCCTTGTCATAACTAGCTTTCACCTGCTCCGCATCCACCGTATTCGGCAAGGTGAATGAGCGGGTAAAGCTGCCATACTGACGCTCCACCCGGCGGAAGTTTTCTTCCTTCTCTTCCTTCTCAAACTTGCGCTCGCCGTGTACGGTCAAAGTGTTGTTTTCGATCCGGACGTCAATATCCTTCTCGTCAATGCCCGGAACTTCAATCTTCAAACTGATGTTGTGCTCATCCTCATAAACATCGACCGGCGGCGCGAAACTGGTCGTGGTCAAAGACTCATCGCGGCCTTCAGAACCATAGGAGTCACGAAACAGCCGGTTCATGCGGTCTTGCAGCGTGCTGAACTCACGGAATGGGTCCCAGCGGGTAATAACGGTCATGGCAAATTCTCCTTCGGATTTTGAAAGCGAGTTCTAAAACCGAACCCACACGCCATCAATTAGCGTAAGTGGATAATAAAATATGAGTGAGTTATTGTCAATCAATAAATTACCATTATAATCAATCACTTACTGACAGTATGACGCATTTTAGGTAGCTGGTTTCCGGCACATTCAGCAATACCGGATGATCTTTCGACTGTCCCCGGACCTCCAGTACCCGCAAACTTTTACGAGAATCGCGCCCCGCCTCTGCCAGCACGCTGATGAAATCCGCCTGACTGACGTGATAAGAACACGAGCAAGTGATCAGAATTCCCCCCGGACGCAGCATCTTCATGGCCCGCAGATTTAATTCTTTGTAGCCGCGGAACGCCGTCTCCAGATTGCGTTTGCTTTTTGCGAATGCCGGAGGATCGAGGACCACCGTGCCGTATTGCCGGCCGGCGACGGCATAGTCACGCAACAGATCAAAGGCATTGGCCTCGATCCACTCTATCTCGCGGCCGTTTAGCTCCGCGTTGCGGTCCGCAACTTCGAGCGCTGGACGGGAGCTGTCCACGCCGGCAACCGAGATGCAGCGTTCCGCCAGGTGGAGAGCGAAGCCTCCGTTGTAGCAAAACAGGTCGAGCGCCGCGCCGTGCGCGAACTTCGCCGCCGCGGCATAATTCTCACGCTGATCGAGAAACGCTCCCGTCTTTTGACCCTGCAACGCGTTGTAGTGAAAGCGCACTCCGTTCATCGTAAAAACCGTGCTGAGTTTTTCTCCGTAAACCAGACCGGAATCGCGGGGAGCGAGGTGTTCCAACTCTCGGACCCGGGGTTCAACCCGTTCAATGATTGCCGCGGGTTGGAGCCGCTCGCGCAGCGTTGCGACCACACTTTCGCGCACTGGCGCGGCTTCCATCGCCTGGGTAAGAATTTGAAGCGAGACCAGCTCGTTATAGCGATCGACAATAAGGCCGGGCAAAAAGTCGGCCTCACTAAACACAACGCGGTAAGCGTCGCTGTCCCGGACGAGGCGATTGCGATAATCGATCGCAGCCTCAATGCGGGAGCCTAGCAGCGAGCCCAGATCCTTGACCTCGGCAGTGGAGAGCATTCGCAGCGCGATCTGCGAGGCACTGCTATACAGCGCCGTTCCGAGGAACTTACCCCGCTCATCGACCACCCTGGTGAGATATAGCGGCGCAGCCACCGGCGGGGAAATTACATCCGAGCGATACACCCAAACATACCCTTCATTCAACCGGCCAGCGCCGCGACGCGAAATCGTGGCGGTTGCCTGTTGGTCATCAAGACTGCGCTGGGTGTTCCGAGATAATTTCTTGAGCGGCATGAAATGATCTTAACCGCTGAACCTACCGGGATAATCCCCTGAAGCCAATCGCGAATTCATCCCCGGCGTCCTCGTCTCAGTTTATGTTTTAATTCTTTCCGATGTTCGCCCGCAAAATAAGAGTCCAATACGAGAGGGATGGCACGCTCTCACCCTGTCCGTTGAAGTGGCTGGACAGCTTTTCCATGCGAAATTTCACCAACGCCACCGTTTTCGATGACACCCTTCCAGTGGCCGATGGGCAAATGGAGATCGGCACCCATGTCCCGCTAGATCAGCTGAAATCCGCCATGGAAGACTGGTTCAT
>JAFAWN010000299.1 GCA_019241735.1 Terriglobales bacterium | reverse complement strand
TCCGAGTCGCTTCACCACGTCCAGAACCAGATCCTTTTCCAGCAGACCCTTGCGGCCTACTGTGCCGAGATCCCAACCGCCGTGGCCGGCATCGAGCACGATACGGAATCGTGGATTCTGCGCGTGTACGCGATCCGAGTACGGCTGCGAGACTGAAGCGGCATCGGATTTTGGGGAGGGAGGTTGCTGTAGAACTGGTTTGCTAGAAAAGCGCCCAATCTCGGGGCTAATCACCACCGAAGGTTTGGTTGCGACCGCAGGGAGGGAATTGAGCGCAACCTTTGCCCGGGAGGTCATTTTTGCAGTACCGCTGCGAATCTCCACCACCAGGCGATAAGGGTTTGGCTCCAGGCTCACCGAAAAAGTGGGAGCATTCCGGGTATCCAGCACCACGCGCGTGATTCCCTTGACTGGTTGCGCCACTCGGATCTTTAGCAGCAACGAATCGCCAATTTCGATCGTCTTGCCGAACCATCCCGGGGAAAGTGCGGTGTCGTGAAGGTCGAAGTAAATGCGTTCCGGACTGGCGAGACGATGTGCTTCATATTGGACCTGATCTTCGAGATCGATCACGACGGTGCTGGACTCTGGAGAGCTCCAGTGTCGAATGCCGGTGACGCGCGGAATGGAAGAGGGATGCGGCGCTGCTTGCGCAGGCGGGGTAGCCTCGGCAGTTGCAGGTTGTGGTGTGGCGGGCCCCAGGATCGGCGCTGACTGAGCAATCTTCGAGGCCGGCAGCCCTGGTTTGGCCAGATGATGAAGCATCCACCACAATCCGGCTGCGAGTCCGATGGCCAGCAAAATTAGTATCAGAACCACAACCAAACCCGGCCGGGCGGTCCCAGTTTTTTCGTATTCCGCGAGGATTGTGGGTCGCAATTCCCGTTCGGGAGTTGGCGATGTGCGGGGTACGCTGACCGCGCGTGCGTTAATCGCATCCGCAGCAATGGCATCGGCCGACGGAATCTTGACCGTCCCGCTTTCCGCTTTCGCGGCAGATGGAATCTCCAGCTCAACGCCTGGGCCTATTTTTGCCCCTGCTGGAAGCATCCCGGTGCTATCTTTTGGCGCGACTTCTGCCAGCCGGTCTTCTTCTTCCGGTCTAATGGCCGCCATAATCAACTCTGCCAACAGGCTGAGACTCCGCACATCGCTGTCGTTAAATCCATAGTTCGCGCTGGAAAAGACTTCCAACAGCCCGATCACGTTTTCTCGCGCCGCCAATGGGACTGCAACCATGGATCGGGCACCCAGGCGCCGGCATGCCTGTACGTTGACCCGGGGATCGCGTTCCGAATCATCACATCGAACAATCTCTCCTCCGCGCAAGCAGGCGCCTGAGAATCCGGAATTGGGGTCAAGCCGGGCTCCGATTTCCGGGGCGATGCTACCGGCAGCGGCGCGGCAAACAATGCCGCTGTCTTCACGGAATGCAACCGCCACCCCGTCCGCGCCGGTGATAGTGAGCGCCCGCTCAGCCACCAGTTGCAACACTTCATCCAGCAGAAACTGTTCAGCCTGTAAGACTCCGGATACCGGAGCGTGCTGCAATTTCAATTCTTTGCTGCGTACTCGCACTTGCTCGTGGAGTGCCGCGAACGCCAGCAGTGCTTGCAGAGCTTCGTGTCCGGATGTAGCTTGCGGGCCGTGCAAGTCCTTCGGGGCCGGGCCTGGCGCTGCATGGCGGGTGAGAGCATTATGTGGACTGGCGCTCATTGGGAATATTCGGGCTTATCTCATGTGACTTCTATAAGTTACAGCCGTCTTCGAGCAATCGCAATCTGTTTAGTCAAACTAAAGTAGAATCCGGGGCTAGGTCTTTAGTAAGCTGAAAGCAGCGGACGCCTATTTTCGGGCACGCCCGTACCCTCCCCAGATAACCAAAGAGCAACATCGTGAAGATAAGTAAGAAGAAATCGATTTGGGCGTGGGCCCTGGGCGTCGTCGCCACCGCGTTCGCGGGTGCTGCGATGGTGATATTTCGCGGCTGCTGGCATCGCAAGATGAGCTGGCCGGTGCGATCTCGGGATGTTTGTTACCAGGTGTGTCTGGGTTGCGGGATCAAACGTCTGTTCGACGACGATGCTTTCCGCCCTTACGGACCCTACAGCTACGATCTCAATGAATTGATTGCTGCGTCAAGGCCATCTGAGATTCCAGCGTCCGGCGGACCGTCCTGGAAAAGATCTGCCTCCTAGTGATTGCAACTGTGCGGTACTTCGTCTAATTGCTTAGGTACTGGCGCTCGATCCAGATTTGCAGATCACGTCTTGCACGGCTGCTGTTTTCCAGGAACCGAATTCCGGCATTGCCTTGCTTGTCGTTCCACGCTACCTCGCCCTGAAATCTCATCGACAAGCTGGTCCCGGGGAGTTCAAATTTCACTTTGACCTTTCCGCCGGGCGTTAAGCTATGGCCGGCATGAATTGCTGCGCCTCCCTGGCTTAGATTTGTAAGTGACGCTGGCATACTTTTCTTGGAGCCGCAATTGATGGAAACCGGGACTTGCAGCAGCATGCGATGGTATCGCAACCGGCCATTCATAATCATATGGCGCGCTGCTGAAAGTGTGTGTACCGCTTGTTCAACCGAAATGGGCTTCCGGAAGAGAAATGTTCCATCGGCGTCAGCGAATTTTCTTTTGCCGTTAAAACCACTGATTATGACCAGCGGAACGGTATTTTGAAACACATTTTCACGGAAGGCGCGCAGAAACTCCTGGGTCCCTTCCAGATCGCTATCCACGATGATTGCGTCTACCTTGGATTTCTTCAGCTTGGCGCAGGCCCGCTCGGGCTCAGGTTCGACGTCAACCGCAATATGCAGCCCGCCGAGAATACACTCGAGCACACTGACTTCAAGC
>JAFAWN010000152.1 GCA_019241735.1 Terriglobales bacterium | reverse complement strand
ACGCGCCTGCAGGCCGAGTGGCCTGGGTTTGCCGCGTCATGGGAATAATCTCAGCCACTAATCCCTGATAAGGGCCGCCACTAATGGTGTTCCATCGAGTGACAGGGTTCCCATTCGCATCCGAAGTCCACGTGATCGTCTCGTTGTAGTTCATGGAGCCAACCATGGCCGCGGTCGGAGGAAACGTGGTCAGAGCAGTAATCTGCGCCGGGGTGGGCGACATCGTAGTCGCATACAAATTTGCCAGATCGGTAGTCAGCTTCTCCATTCCCGACTCAGCGCCGTAGAACGCCAGATTCTGTTCCCGGTCATTGCCCCCCAAATGACCCTCGCCGTTGACCAGAAACATCAGACCGACCGCAATGCCCGAAAGCAACACCATCGTTAGCAGCGTGGCAATCAAAGTGAAACCGCGCATGCGATGTGTGCTCTTACTTATTCGTTTACCCATTGTGTGGTCTCCTGAAATTTTCAGCCAACTCATAGATAGCGGTCCTTAAAGGTCAAATTTCGCGTACTCACCGAAGTTGTCAACTCAAAGCTTTGCGAATGATTGCCGTAGGAAAACGGGCTTTGCCCCATGACCGATATATTCACTTTATGCACTTGTCCGGGGGTAAAACCGGCAGCAATCGGATCTTTGATGTTGGCGCATGCCGGCACATTGGCAGGCATATTGGCTGAGTCGCACATGTCATAGCTGAACTGCAACGCGATAATGTTGTCCGCCACAGGTTGTGCGGTTTGACCGTTTACCTGCCGCATCAGGCGCGGCAACTGGCCGGCTACGGCAGGGACTTCCAGGAAATAGGTGACCGCGTAAATCCTGTAAGCTACCGTGCCTCCAACAGAGCCGCTGGTGATGGCGGAGATGTTTCCCGCAGCGGCGCCCGACTGATTTATGTTCAATGCGTCTGCATCGGCGAATGTTATCGTGCCGCCGCCGGGGGTTATCCCGGTGACTTCGCCCACTGCCGACAGGCTGCCGCTCACATTGGTGCTGATCAGGATGAGGTCGCCGAGTTTGATTCCGACGGCGGGGTCATCGACTGCGGGCGGCGCCGGCACCGGCGCTGGAACGGGAAGCGTGAGGTTTATTTTGTCGCCCACCGGAGCATCGGGAAAAGTGATGTTGTAATCGTTCAGCGGGAAACTGTAGTCAACGTAAATTACAGTGATGGAATCGGCGCCTTGTCCGGTCGCCGGAACCACGGCAGGTCCAGGAAACTCCATACCGTTCGCCGCTCCCGGGATCAATCCGTACATGTGGTTGGTGTAAGTGACCGCCGGGGGCCCCGCGACCACAACGGTCGGATACTGATGGTTCAGGGGATAGCAGGTTCCTATCTGATTGCAGGCAAATTTAGAAGGAGTGGCCCCTCCGCCGTTGGGCAATGCCACCCCGTTGTTTGGCATACCGGAGCCCGCCATACTGACATCCTGTGAAATCAGGTTGATGGCGGTACGCACATTCTGCTGGGTCTCCGCGCGTTGCGTGAGCATCATGCTGGCATTCATGCCGCTTTGAAAAAGCTGCGAGGCAGCGCCCAGCACCACCAATCCCACCGCGAGCGAGATCATCATTTCAACCAGGGTGAAGCCGCGCATTCGTTTTGTCATTTGTGCCTTCATCAGCTCTTTTTTCATTCCTGCCGCCTCAGCGTGTGTGCAAGATCGTGTTTATTGGGCTCAGCGATACGACGAAATCAGAGACTGCACCGTATAGCTGTGTTGCTTGCCCTCGGGGGTTGGATACTGGACAGTCACCGTCACCTGTTTGAGGTTCGTATTCACCGATCCATCGGGGTTGTTAACCGGCCCAATCAGAATCTGCCGTTGGAAATTTGACAGCGAAAGGGTTACATCGTCCCCGGTGCCGAGGACTCCATCCGGGCCGGGCAGGATTACACACTGAAAATTGCCCGGGCAGCCTGCCACCGGGCCATCGTCGGCAGTGCCGTCAAGCCCATCCGGGCCGGGCCCCATGATTCCCGCACTGAAGCCGTTGACAAAAATTCCCGTAGGCACGTTAGCAATCTGGGCAAACGATATTTGCTGGGTTTGCCGCGCGGTGTAGATACTTTCCAGTCCCTCCAATGCCTTTTGCTTTGCAATCTCATCCAGCTGCACGTTCTGCGTGCTTCCTAATGCCATGGCGAAGGAGGCCAGAATGCCGAGCAGACCAATGCTTAACACCACGATCGAAATCATGGTTTCGATAAGGGTGAAGCCTGACTCGGGTTTTGCCTTAAACCGCGCCGGCGATCCGGTTTTGATTATTGCTGAGTCCATCTCGTACCTCCCGATTGCGTTATCCGCCAGCCGCGAATCACTCCTGTCGTGCCGAAAACTGTGATCGCGCGAGTGCTGGAAACATTCGTCAGACGCGCCATGTACACGATCCCGCTGTTCGCGTTTCCTAATTCGTCATGCGCGGAACCGTCCGGCATGAACATCACATAGTTGATGCTTCCGGCGCCTACGCCCTGGTCAAAATCGATGGCCTTCGCCCCCGCTCCCATTCCATCCGGAGCAGGCGCAGGCAGACCGCCCAGAGTTTGAAACGTAATGTCGGCAGGCAGGGTAACCGAGCTGACCAGCACCGGCGCCGGCGACACCGGAACGCCTACATCCCATCGCCACATCTGAATACTTTGCGCGGTGCCTACCGCGGCGGCGCCCGGCGGCGGGGCGGCACCAAAGCTGACAATGTAGCGCTTACCTTCGGTGATCGCGCGTTGCCTCGCCATGCGCAGTTGCGTAAGCGCATTGTCGTAAGCAGCATTTACGTGAGCGTCGTAAAGCGCCGGCTGAATCGTCATGAAGATGATTCCGCAAGCAATCATCGCGACCGTTATCACGATCAATAGCTCGATCAACGAAAAGCCGCGCATTTTGCGTGAAGCCATATTTCCTTTTCCTGGGGGGAAGTCGCACCCACCATCCAGCTGCAGAATCTGTCGTACGCTTGCATATCTGCCAAGGAGATAGTTCTGGTACTTTGCAGCGGCAGCATTGGGCGGGAGGGCGGCCTGCATATTCGCGGGCAAAACCCGCATGCAAGCTCATCCTATGGAGCGGAGTAGAGAGCGTCAAAGTGCCTAAAGTCCAGCGGTAGCTACTGGACTGACGTAATGTAATGGCGGCACCAAACTTTGGTCACCATGGCGAAGACACACAAAGGCCGGTTATGCGCCGCGGCCCTTGGCGGCCATAGCTTTACTTTTGTTTTCTGCCAGCCGTTTGCTCGGTGTGTAAACGCACGACCGGAAGTCGTAGTGCTGGGTCAGGCAATTTCCGCATAAGTTCAGCCGGTGTGCTTTGCACTGAATTACCGGCAATTCCATTCCACAAAGATCACATCCGCCCCGGATCCGACGGCGCGCGTTTCCTGCCTCCCGGGCCTTTGCATTTCCGGCATCCGTTGTCAAAGCACGCGCCTTCAAATAGAAACCGGAAGCTATCATCAGGATGCCCAACGAACATACGCCGGCGGCCAGTCCGAGCAGGCTGCCTTCGCCGTGCTCGCCCAATCCGGCGGGGATGAAGCAGAGCCCACCGAATACTGCTAGCGCGCCGAACGCAATCAAGATGTTGCTTGCACGTGACAGCATGATTTACCTCTCAGAGGTGGATGCGAGAATCTCCGGCGCTTCCTGCTTGAGACTCCCTGCCGGTAACCGATGCATGGTTACACTGCAAACCATATCGGCTCCTGATGGTGCATATCCAGATTACGAGGGTCACTTCTGCATAAAATTGACGCAAATGCGTGACCCGGGTAACTTGCCGCCGCTTACCGTGAGTCCTACCATTGTCGCCATGTCTCTCACATCCCTCCTGGTGTGCGCGGACGCCAATGCGGTTCAGGTGCTTAGCCGGATTCTCACCGATCTGGGCATGGCAGTAGAACACTGCGGCGATCTGCACGAAGCCTCGAAGCTTCTGTCGACGCAGCACTTCGATTCCCTGCTAGTGGATTGCAAAAATGAGAGGGCAGCGCTCGAGGTGGTTTCCCATGCCCGGAGCAGCGCCGGCAATAAGGCCACAGTTGTAATCGCGTTAATGGACGCTCCCCAGGAGGTCAGCGATCTATTCGCCAGCGGAGTCAACTTCGTTCTGTATAAATCCGCCTCAAAGGAGCGGACTGAAAGCAGCATGCGGTGGGCGCAGACTCTCATGCGTCCGGAAAAGCGCGCCAGCGCGCGCACTCCCGTCCAGTCGCAGGCGTCAATTTCATACGGAAACACCGAGAACGCGCCGGCTACGCTGATTGACATTAGTGAGGACGGAATTGCCGTGCGGACGGACCGTAAGTTACCGGTGCTCAAAAGAGTTTATTTTCAGTTTGCCTTGCCGCAACAGTCTGCAACTATCCGGCTGGCCGGAGAAGTAATGTGGCAGGATTCGGACGGACGGGTGGGAATGCGCTTTGTGGCTGTGCCCCGGGCCTCGCGCCGCGTGCTGAATCAGTGGCTGGCTGCAAATCCGGTCACGCCTGATCCTGACGCGCCCGCGTTCGGGGAGGTGCAGCATCCCGCGCTGTCCGGCGAGAATCTTTCCATTGGACTTGGTGTCATTCCGGTGGCGCATTCCTCGGGCAACGAACGGCGCGACCAATCCCGTCGCGAGTGTCAAATTGGCGCCGATGTTTACCGCAGCGGAAGCACTGTGCCCTATCGCTGCAGCTTGAGCGACATCAGCCCCGGCGGCTGTTATTTAACCACCACGGAAACCTTTGCCATGGGGACGGAGCTGGAAATAGTAGTTCGCACCGAAGATTCAAAGTTCCGGCTTCGGGGAACGGTAAAGAGCATGCATCCCAGCTTCGGCATGGGAATTCAATTCAACCTGAAGACCGCGGAACAGCGGTTGCACGTACAACAACTGGTCGCCTACCAAGCTTCCGAGACTGCGGCCGAACCTGAAACGTCAATCGAATCCTAGCAGTCCCCGCCCGCTTTAATCCTGGATTCGCTTCTCCGCTGCTACGACTTGCTGAAAGTATGGGAGCGATAACTTCAGTCCAGTTTCCAGATCGATCTTCGGCTCCCATCCCAGTAAGCTCTTTGCCTTACTTATATCCGGACAGCGCTGCTTGGGATCATCCGGCGGCAAAGGTTCATAACGAATCTTGCTCTTGGATCCCGTAATCGCGAGCACCCGTTTCGCACTCTCCAAAATTGTGAACTCCGCGGGGTTGCCGATGTTGACGGGCAAATGCTCGTCCGACGCGGCCAGCCGCATGAAACCGTCGATCTCGTCGCTCACATAACAAAAGCTGCGGGTCTGGCTGCCATCTCCATAGACCGTGAGATCATCGCCGCGGAGTGCTTGTTTCATGAAATTTGGAACCACACGGCCATCATTCAATTGCATCCGCGGACCATAAGTATTGAAGATTCGAGCGATGCGCGTATCCACTTTGTGATACCGGTGGTAGGCCATGGTGGCCGCTTCCGTGAAACGTTTCGCCTCGTCATAGACTGACCGCGGGCCA
>JAFAWN010000141.1 GCA_019241735.1 Terriglobales bacterium | reverse complement strand
TTGCTTCCGCCGGTGTCGGCGAAATCACACGCCTGAATTATGCCAAGCGTTTATTTGCCGTCCCCATTGCCGTACTGGGGCAGGCGGCGAGCCAGGCCTCGCTGCCATTTTTTGCGAGGCTATTCGGCGAAAAAAGAATGAAAGAGTTTGCCGGCACCGTCAATGCCTCCGTGTATCGAATGGTTGCTACTTCGTTGCTGGCTACGAGTTTCATGATGGTCACCGCGCTGCCGCTCATCGACCTGGTATATCGCCGTGGGCATTTTTACTTCTCTGACAGCCAAGAGACTGCCCTTTATTTTTTTTGGTTCTCGCTCTCACTCGCATTTTGGACGGCGCAAGGACTCTATGCGCGCGCGTTTTACGCCGCCGGCAATACGCTTACTCCCATGATTGCCAGCACCCTGGTGACTGTCGCGTCGCTGCCGGTATACGCAGCGCTATTCCGCGCATACTCATTTGTGGGGCTGGCGATTGCATCAGACATAGGTATCGCCACGAATAGCCTGGCAATGGCGTTGCTGCTGCATCAACGCCGTTTAGTTTCTGCGGCGGAGCTTAATTGGAGCGAACTGAAAAAAGCCGCTGTGACCGCGGTAGCAGCGGGCCTTCTGAGTTCGCAGGTTGCCCGGCTGGTGCTGGTAAAAAACAGCCGCTCCGCTGATTTGAAATCTTTGGGGTTGATCGGCATTACATGGATTCTCACAGTGGCGGCGGGGCTTTGGCTTACGAATTCGCATTTGCTGTCTGATTTGCGCAGGCGAAAAGGCGTGGCGAATGCTGTAGCGCTGAAAGCAGCTTCGGATGGAATGATTGCGGAGATCGAGCCCTAGCGTCCGCTATCTCAAGCCGAGGCCGCCGTTGAAATGCTGAATTACGCCGTAGCACTCGCAAGCAGCGGCTTCGAGGCCTTTGCGGTTTATGATCCGGATGGTCCCACGAAGGTTCTCGATCAGTTCTGATCGTTGCAGAATTCCGGCAGCCAGGCTCACCGTTGGGCGTCCCGTACCCAGCATCTCGCCGAGAAACTCGTGTGTGAGAAACAGCAACTCGGAGTCCACGCGGTCCTGGCACATCAATAGCCATCGCGCCAGCCGCTGCGCTATTTCGTGGACCCGGTTACAGGCGGCGATCTGCGCCACCTGAAGCCCCTGCACATGAGCATAACGGTTGAGTTGGAGACGCAGTTCCGGACACTGTGCCAAAATCTCTTCGAGAGTCTGAGACGATATTCGCACTCCGGATCCCGGAATTTGCATGATTGCACAGTAAGGCGCCTGCTGGATCCCAACCACAAGCGCCGTTCCGACCATTCCCTCGCGTCCGACGACGCCGACTTCGACGCTGCGACCCTCATTCATGGTGACGACGAGGGAAACCATCCCCTCATTGACAAAATACGCAAAATCCATCCGCTGTCCGGGGTGGTGCAGTATGAAGTGGTGGGGTAAAGCGACCTGCTCCAGATGGGGTCTCAGAAGATCGTATTCCGGGTCTGAGATGGTCGAAAGAACTATGTTCTTGATCGTTTTTCCCGACGGATCGGTTCTCACGCCGCAGCGGGCGGGAAATGGCTTTAATACTTCCAGCAATCGCTTATCGACAACTACGTTGGCAACCGCCACGCGCCACCTCCGCTACCGCACATCCGCGCTCCCCGCATTGGTTGCGGGCGCGACAAGTATACTTTAATCCGGATGCTATAACGATAGGGTCTTCAGAATTACGAGAGAGGAAGTCCGGTGAAAAAAGGCGTTCGGCATGAGCCAGAACGCCCAAAAATTAACCTTACCGAGCCAGATATGCTGCCCTAAACCCTCGCTGCCGCAGCGGTCTCTGGGTGGCTTGCTGACGGCTTCACTTCCTCGCCATTGGCCTTCTGTCCCGACTTGCGGATATCAATACCGCCCTTGAAAAATGCACCGTCTTCTATCGAGATACGAGCGGCCACCACGTCCCCAGTGAGCGATCCATCGCTGCGAATGTCAACCCGGTCGCTCGCCGTTAAATTCCCCCGTACTTTCCCCAGGACGACGATTTCGCGGGCATTAATGTTGGCCGAAACAACGCCGTTGCGGCCCACTGTGACCCGGTTTCCAGCAAGGTTGATGGAACCCTCCACCCGTCCATCGATGTAGAGCGATTCGGAACCGGTGACCTCGCCCTTAATAACGAGCGATTTGCCAATCGTCGCCTGGTCGGCGCTACTGGCGACTGCGGGCCGCGGTGCCGGGGAAGAAGAAGAAGCTTCATTCGTGGTAGAGGTTACCGGGCTTGGCATGGCAGGGCGTTCCGGTTCACTCGGCCGGGAAGGAGGAACGGGCTGATTTGTGGGCTTCCACATATCGCTAAAATCCTTTCGTCTGGTCGATGGGATAACAGGCACACCCGCATTTCGGTGACCAAATGTATTTTACTCCGTATGCAAGCGCTGGAGTGTGGAAATTCCTGTGCTTAATCGGGTTACCTGTCTTCCAGCCTTGCGGGATATCTCCCGAACCCCATTTTCGGAACCGCCCAATGTAAAGATTTCAACTTTGAACTGCAGTTCCTATACGGCGATATTATGAATGCGCGTCCCTTTTCGGTTCGGCCCGCGTTTTGCGACCCTTATGCTCTCCGATTCAGCCATCCTGAAGAAAATTGAACGGCAACCGAAACGCTCAGCCAGCATGAAGCAGCTGATTCGAGAACTAGGATTGCACGGGGCGGAAAGGGTTGAACTCACCGAACGGCTTCGCCAATTAGTCGCGAGCGGGCAGCTCCTGCTATCGGCGGCTGGACATTACGCGCTGCCCCGACACTCCACCAGCCCCAATCAGATTACCGGACGCTTGAGAATGCATCGCGACGGATTTGGTTTTGTCATCCCTGATCCTGGCTCTCTGGAAGATCGTTTACAGCAGCGCTTATCGGGGGACATTTTCATCCCTCCGCCCGCCGTAGGGACTGCAATGCACGGAGACCGGGTGCTGATTGAGTTGGGGACCATGCGCCCAGACGGACGCGTCGAAGGGCGAATCATTCGCCCAATTGATCGCGCGCACCGGACCGTTGTCGGAATCTTTCATTACGGCGGCCGCCGGAATTATGTAATCCCAATCGATCAGAAGATTTCGCAGGAGATCGTTATCCCCCCGGGGATGGAGCAACCGCAAGCGACGAGTTCTGAGGAGGGTGCAGAACCACAAAAAGGCGGCCGAAGTCCAAAGAATCTCGACCGCGTTTTAGGAAGCGAGGCTGCAAAGGACAACTGGAACAATCTCGAAAGCATGGTTGTGGATGTGGAAATAACCGATTGGCCATCTGCCACTCAGAGCCCCCGTGGACGAGTCGTTGAAATTCTCGGCCGCGAAGACGCCTTCGGGGTCGATGTTGAGATCATCATCCGTAAATTCCACCTGCCCCACCGCTTTCCGGCAGCAGTGATTGAGGAAGCCAGAGCAGTCGAGCCTGCTATTCAATCAACCTGGCTTGAGAATCGCCTCGACTTCCGGTCGCTTCCCGTTGTCACTATCGACGGTGAAACTGCGCGCGATTTCGATGATGCCGTCTCGGTGCGCCGGCTTGATAACGGCAATTACGAATTGCAGGTGCATATAGCCGATGTCGCACACTACGTGCGGCCCGGCTCCGCCATCGACGACGAAGCGCTGCTGCGTGGAACCAGCGTTTATTTTCCTGACCGCGCCGTTCCTATGCTTCCGCTGGAGCTCTCCACCGACATCTGTAGCTTGCTGCCGAAAAAAGACCGCCTTGTAATGTCGTGCGTGATGGAAATGGATCATGAGGGCGAAATTGTCGGGTACGAGCTGTCCGAAGGCGTGATTCGCTCCGCTGAACGCATGACCTACACCGCCGTGAACGCTGTCATCGAAGGGGACGCAGGGGCCCGTGAGCGGTACGCGCATCTGGCCGAAATGTTTGAAATGATGCGGGACCTGGCTCTAATGCTTAATCGCAAACGCCACAAGCGCGGTTCAATAGATTTCGATCTGCCCGAACCGGTGATCGAATTTGATGAGATGGGACTGATGAAGAGCGTCACTCGCTCGGAGCGGAATATTGCTCACCGGCTGATTGAAGAATTCATGCTTTCGGCCAATGAGTGCGTGGCAGGACATCTGGAAAACAAACGCGTGGCGTCGCTGTACAGAATCCACGAGAAGCCGGATGCCCGGCGGGTTTATGACTTTGAAGTAACGGCTGCCACCTTCGGGTACTCGCTGGGAGTGGGCCCGCTGCCGATTCAACGGATGCAATTCAAGTCGGAGAGGCGTTCAAACTACGGAACGGGAAAACGGGCGCGCGAAATTGAAATCCCCAAAGAAGTGCATATCACACCGCGGATGTATCAGAAGCTAGCCGAAAAGCTTGCGGGCAAACCCGAGGAGCGGATCGTTTCGTTCTTAATGCTGCGATCGTTGAAACAGGCCCGCTACTCGGAGGAGAATCTCGGCCATTTCGCGCTGGCCGCGACTACTTACACGCATTTCACTTCGCCCATCCGGCGCTATCCCGATCTCATCGTGCATCGAATTTTAAAAGAAGTTCTGCGTGACGGAGGGGAGCCGGCGATCGGGACGGACGGATTGCCCTCTCTTTCGAAACGGAGCTCTACTTCGGAAACCCCAGCCTCTCCCTGGTCAAAACGCCGCGACCATAATGCGCATCGCGAATCGCTGGAGCCGGTCAGCGGACCGATCCCGCTCGATGTGCTTCACCGCATCGCTGAAGACTCCAGCCTGGCGGAACGGCGCGCCGACGAAGCTGAGCGTGAATTAATGGAGTGGAAAAAGGTCAAATTCATGCAGGACCGTGTAGGAGAAGACTTCGACGGCCTGATCATCAGCGTAACCAAATTCGGATTCTTCGTTGAGCTCACTGACCTGTTCGTCGAGGGCCTGGTGCCGCTCGCCAGCCTCACCGATGACCATTACATCTACCACGAAAACACCCGCGAAATTATAGGACAGCGCAGCCACCGGCTTTACCGCATTGGACAACGCCTGCGGGTACTGGTGGACCGCATTGATCCGGTGGAAAAGAAGATTCAGTTCGCAGTGCTGGAGGAAGTCATTGCGTGCAGACCGAAGAACAAGATGAAGTTGAAGAGGTTATGATCCCCGTGGCCAACGGAACTCGCACAAAGTAGCCACTTTTTGAACGTCGCGCAGTACGTTTTTCTTCGATCTCTATGGCGACGGCACAGTGCCAGCATAACTAGGCCCTGCAAGGTGGTGTAAAATCCTCAAGTCAACCCTGCCGTTGCACCGCATCGAGTGCAGTGGCTTTCCTGCCGTCGGGACGTGGCTCAGCCTGGTAGAGCACTCGCTTGGGGTGCGAGGGGTCGGCAGTTCAAATCTGCCCGTCCCGACCAAATTTTCTTCAGCAACTTACCGTTAAGGGGTGAGCCATCTGACGAGGTGGGTTTCCACCTCTTCTTGCGGGATTGTTCTGTTCACGGCGTCCTCCAATCCTCGCCGTACTTTGTTCAGAGCGTACAGATGGTATTGGATGTCTTCCACCGAGGAGTCATCCGGGAGCTTGTTGAGGAGCTGCTCGACGTCATGTTCGCTGTGCTCATGATTCCATATAGGGGAGCATTGCCAACGCTGGGCCCTTGGGTTTACGTTAAGCTTTTTGATTGGACACCGATATTGCCCCTTTTAACCACGCTGCTTTGGCAGTCCGTTCCGAAACGTAATAGCATGCCTTGGCCCAAGGAATTCGCATGAAGCTCTCCCAGTTGCTCAGCGCCCCCAACCAGCTAACCCTGCTGAGGATGATGTTTCTGCCATTCATCGTCATCAAGCTGGTGGAAGGGCATTACCGGTCGGCGCTCATATTATTTGTGCTGGCGGGCCTGAGCGATGGCCTGGATGGCCTGCTAGCCCGGACGCTCAAGCAGCAGACGATTCTCGGTCAGTATCTCGACCCGATTGCTGACAAATTGCTGCTAAGCACTATGTTTCTGGTGCTGTCAATCATGCACAGCATTCCCTGGAAGTTTACGGTGCTGGTGTTCAGCCGCGATATTTCCATCTTGTCCGCGAGCACAGTGCTGTATGCCATAGCAGGCTTGCGGGATTTCCGCCCCAGCATCTTCGGCAAGGCCAATACTTTCGCGCAGGTGGCGGCGGTTTTTTTTGTCCTGCTGTTCAATATTGAACGGTCGCGCTGGATCGCGATTACGCGACTTACGTTCCTTCGCGCCACCTTCGCGTTCACTATTATTTCCGCGCTGCATTACGTGCTGCTCGTGGGGCAGCGGCTGCGGGCGGCGCATCAGAATTCTCCGGGCCGCCCCGCGCCGGTTACGGGCGGCATTTGACCGCCTTTTTTCGTCCGCCTAGAATCAACAATCCGCAATCCAAAAAAAGGTTGACCGTAACATTGTAAGAATTCCGCCCTCGTTCTCCGGCCCTCTCTATGGCACTCAATCTCTACAACACACTGTCAGGCCGGGTGGAAGAATTCCAGCCACTTAAGAATAATGAAGTGCGGATGTACGCCTGCGGACCTACAGTGTACGACTATGGGCATATCGGGAACTTCCGTACATTCGTCGCCATTGACATCCTGCACCGGCATCTGCAGCAGAGCGGTTATCAGGTTCGGCACGTCATGAATATTACTGACGTGGACGACAAGATCATCCGCAACTCCGCCCGGGACGGAGTCAGCGTGCAGGAATATACCGCAAAGTACGAAAAGGCATTTCTCGAAGATGCTGCGGCGTTGAACATCGAGAGGCCCATCCTGGTGCGTGCCACCGAACACATTCTAGAAATGGCGGAATTTGTGGCGGAGCTCGAGCGCAAAGGCTTCGCCTACCGCACCGACGATGGCTCGTATTATTTCCGCATCGCAAACTTCCCAGGATACGGAAAGCTTTCAAAAAAAGATTTTGCCGGCATGCAGGATGGCGCCCGGGTGGACGTCGACGACTACGAAAAAGATTCCGCCCGCGACTTCGCGTTGTGGAAGGCGCCTAAACCCGGTGAGGCATTCTGGGAAAGCTCGATTGGTCCGGGCCGCCCTGGCTGGCACATCGAGTGTTCGGTAATGTCGATGGCGGAACTGGGAGAGACGTTCGATCTGCATGCCGGCGGCGAAGACCTGATTTTCCCGCATCACGAAAATGAGATCGCACAGTCAGAGGCCAAGACCGGCAAGCCATTCGCGCACTTTTGGTTTCACGCGCGTTTCCTTTTGGTGGAAGGCGAGAAGATGTCCAAGAGTCTGGGAAATTTTTATACCCTGCGTGATCTCGTGCTCATGGGGCATAAGCCTTCGTCGATTCGGTTTCTGCTGGCGGCGGCGCCATATCGCCATCAGCTGAACTTTACGTTTGACGGGTTGCAGCAGGCGGCGGCGTCCGTCACACGGCTGCGGAATTTCCGGCTGCGCCTCACCAGCAGCCAATTCGCAGAGGGCACGAATCCCGATGTTTCGGAGCTGGCCGCTGAAACATTGAAGCGCCTTCAGGCCGGATTGGATGACGACCTGAACACGGCGCAAGCTCAAGGAGCAATTTTTGACATGATACGCAGTGTCAATGCGCTGATAGACGCGGGACAAGTCTTGCGCGACGACGTCCCGGCACTGCTGGCAACGCTGGAGCGCTTTGACCGGATTTTCTCGGTCTTGTCCGACGACGACCTGCCGAAGATGAGGAGCATCGCGGAATGGGCGAAAGCGGAAGGACGAGAGCAGGAAATCAGCGAAGCATTGGCTCTGGCGGTAGCCGCTAATCAGTTGTCCGACGCAGAAGTGGAAAACAAAATTGCGGAAATGGGCGCTGCGCGGCGTGCACGTAATTTTGCTGCCTCGGACGCGCTGCGGGCCCAACTGGCCACCGCAGGCGTTGTCATAGAAAACACTAAAGACGGGATCCGCTGGCGCAGAAAATAATAATTGCGCTGACCTCAGCCCTTAGGCATAAATACCACGCTGGCGAATGGTGTAAGCGACCCGGTCGATAGCGAGCATATAGGCTGCAATCCGGTTGTTTACTTCGTGGGTCTCAGCGTAGCGCACCACATCCTGGAATGCCGACTTCATGATCTCTTCGAGTTGCTCATTCACCACTGATTCCTTCCAGAAATATCCCTGCCGGTCCTGCACCCACTCAAAATAGGAAGTGGTCACGCCGCCCGCATTGCATAAGATGTCCGGAATGATGAAGACTTTCTTGTCTGCCAGGATCTCATCCGCGGCAGCAGTGGTGGGCCCATTGGCGCCCTCCGCCAGAATCTTGCATTGGATGCGATCAGCATTTCGGCTGGTAATTTGGTTTTCAGTAGCTGCAGGAATGAGGATGTCACACTCGGTTACCAGCAAATCAGCCGGATCTGCGCTTTCTGCCTCCGGGAACCCCGACAATGTGCCGTGCCGCATGCGATATTCGGATACTGCCTGAACATTGATCCCGTTCCGGTTGTAGAGGCTTCCGGCTACTTCCACGATGCCGGTCACAACATAGCCGGCCTGTGCCATTAACAGGGCTGCATTGGAGCCGACGTTGCCGAAGCCCTGCACGATTACCCGCGTGGACTCGCGCGTACGCCCGAGCTTGCGGATGGCTTCGTCGCAAACAATCATGATTCCGCGTCCGGTGGCCTCGCGTCGTCCCCGGGACCCGCCAATATTGATCGGCTTTCCGGTTACCACTGCGGTCACAGTCTGGCGCATGTGCATGGAATAGGTATCCATCATCCATGCCATGATCTGCTCGTTCGTGTTTATGTCGGGCGCAGGCACATCTTTTTCAGGACCGATAAACTCGATGAGCTCTGCAGTGTAACGGCGCGTCATGCGCTCGAGTTCGCCCAGGGACATTTTGTGGGGATCGCAAATCACGCCGCCCTTGGCACCGCCGAAGGGGATATTCACGACGGCGCATTTCCAGGTCATCCAGCTGGCCAACGCGCGAACCTCATCCAGAGTTACGTCGGGGGAGTAGCGGATGCCGCCTTTCGAAGGACCTCTGGCGATTGAATGCTGGACTCTGAATCCGGTAAAGACCTCCAATTTGCCATTGTCCATAGCCACTGGAATATGGACAATGAGTTCCCGGTTGGGATAGCGCAGCACTTTCCACATTCCCTCGTCCAGATTCAGTTTCTTGGCCGCCAGATCGAACCGGGCCGCTTGCGACTCCCAGGGATTGGTCTCCTGCTCGAGGGTCATGGTCTTCATGGGTTTCTCCGGAGAAAGGACGTCAACACTCATAGCGGCCACCCGATGGATGAGATTAGGGCAAACTAGGCAATCTTAAGCATGCAGGGCGCAGTAGGCAAGTCCAACCACAAGATTGAGTCCACCGAGCGCAGCTATAAGTTCAGCTCCATACCCTCGGCCGCCGCCCTTACATGAGGGTAATAGTTGCTCGCTTCTTTCACTACCTTGTCGATGCAAGCGTCATCGTGTTCTGGATCATGGTGATACAGGACTAGTTCCTTCGCGCCGCTCTCCATCACAACCTTTACAGCTTCGCGCCAGTGGCTATGTCCCCATCCCCGCCGTTGGGCCTCGTACTCTTCCGGCAGATATTGGGAGTCGTAAATCAGCACGTCAGCTCCGGCCGCCAATGTGCGCACATTCTTGTCGAATAGCTCG
>JAFAWN010000479.1 GCA_019241735.1 Terriglobales bacterium | reverse complement strand
AACGTTGGCGAAGTTGAACATTCCTTTTTTCCCCGCCAGCCATTCAGCTCCGCGTATGGCGCCTTCGGCGAATCCGCGGCGCGATTTTGCATCGTGACAGACGTAAATTGTGTCGTGCGGTGAATCCAGTGTGAGCTCGTGCATCCCCACAACTTGGCCTTCGCGGAATGAGGTGATTTCGAGATCCTGGCCGGCAGCTACTTTGACAATTTCACGCAACATGATGGCAGTCCCAGAGGGCGCATCCTGTTTTTGCGCGTGATGGCGCTCAAAAATCTGCCCAAAGTACCGGTGATCTAAAGCGGCGGCTGCGGTCCGGGCAACTTCAAAAAATAGATTCATCCCAACCGAAAAGTTCGCCGCATAAAGAAATCCAATTCCCGCGGCATCGACTTTTTCACGAACTTGTTCCAGCTCTGCGAGCCAGCCAGTAGTGCCGACAACCACGTCACAGCCCGCGGCCGCGCAAGCTTCGATATTTTTGATTACCGCGTGCGGAGTGGTGAACTCAATGACCGCATCAACGTTGGCGAGTCTTTCTTTGGTCAGGGCTGCGGCCCCGGGATTCTCCTGAGCGCCTATAACGCTGATCTGGTGGCCACGTTCCCGGGCGACCTCTGCAACCAAGGTCCCGGTCTTGCCGCGTCCTAAAATCAGCAAACGCACAAACTCAACTTCTCCTCTTCGTCAAGCGAACACTTCCGGATCGAGGTCCGAAAAAAATACTTTATGCAACCGCCGGACGACCTCGGGAACCGCATCCTCTTCGATCACAAAAGTCAGATTGATTTCTGATGCCCCCTGGGAAATCATTCTTATCTTCACGTCCGAGAGTTCTCCGAAAACCCGGGCGGGAATTCCTGGAATTTCGCGCAGGTTCTCTCCCACCAGACAGACTATAGCTTTGCGGCCTTCATACTTCACATCTGCAAGTTTTGCTAGGTCGGCGGCCAGGGCCGGGATCGATTCATTGGAATCCACTGTCAGCGATACGCTCACTTCCGAGGTTGAAACTACATCCACCGGAACTCGGTGCCGGTCAAAGGCCTCGAAGATTGCTTTCAGAAAGCCGTGAGCCAGCAGCATGCGGGGCGCGGCCACATCTACGATAGTGATTCGCTTCTTTACAGCAATGGCTTTGAACAAATTCCGGCAATGGGGAGCTCGCGCGGCGATCTGCGTTCCCTCGCAATCGGGATTGTGTGAGTTCAAGACCTGTACCGGAATGTTGTTGTGGATGGCAGGCAGCACGGTTGCGGGATGCAGCACTTTCGCTCCGAAATACGCCAACTCCGCCGCCTCATCGAAGCTGATTACTTTAATTCGACGAGCATCCGAGCACAGGTTCGGGTCGGTGGTCATCATTCCATCCACATCGGTCCAGATCTCAATACGTTGCGCGCCGAGAGCTGCGCCTACAATGGCGGCAGAAAAATCTGAGCCACCACGTCCGATGGTGGTGGTGATTCCGGCCTTCGTGGCGCCGATGAAGCCGCCCATAACCGGGAGGATATGGGCGTCGAGCAATGGCTGAAGTCTGGAGCGGAGCCGGTCATTGGTTTCCTCAAACAAGGGCGCCGCACGGGTATGCGTGGAGTCGGTCACAATACATTCCCGTGAATCCACCAGCTGCGCCGCGATACCGTGGGCTGACATGGTCGCGGCCACGATTCTGCTTGAAAGTGTTTCCCCGAACGCTGCTACATAGTCGGAAGTCCGAGGGGTCAGTTCACCCACCGCGGAAATTCCGCGCAGCAATTCGTCGAGGGTTTCAAACTCAATTCCCAGGTCATTGTGAAACTGGGTGAAAAGCGCCGTACCCAACAGTTCGCCCGCAGTGTTGTAGTGCCGCTCGCGCAGCGCGCGGGACAGCCGCAATGCCGTCTTGCGATCGCCTGATCCGGCCGCACGCGCCATGGTCAGCAACTGGTCGGTCACTTTGGCCATCGCGCTTACAACTACGATGGGGTCTTGATCCAGCCGGTCACGCACAATGGAGACGACGCGGGAGATAGCCTGCGAGTCCGCCACCGAAGTGCCGCCAAATTTCATGACAATCATGGGTGGCGTTCCCGGTTATGACAAAAATATGTTGCGAGGTCAGCTCTCATGCACGTCAACGGAAATCGAGAAGAGTAGCTCAATCAAAGTAGTGCTGCGCGTGGAGGAGTTCCGCGTTGAGCAGCGCGGCGCCCGCGGCCCCGCGGATCGTGTTATGGGAGAGTACGGTAAATTTCCAGTCCAGAACCCCGCACGGTCGAAGACGCCCAGTGGTAGCGGTCATTCCGTCGCCGCGGTCAACGTCGAACCTGGGCTGCGGCCGGTCCGTCGCGCCCGTGTATTGAACTGGGAGCTCAGGGGCGGTCGGAAGTCGCAATTCCTGGGGCAGGGCGCGGAAATTGTTCCACGCGGCGATGATCTCAGCCGACGCAGGCTTTCTTGCAAGTTTCACCGAAACCGACTCCATATGCCCGTCTGCGACCGCTACGCGGTTGCACTGTGCGCTCATAGAAAAGTCTGCAGGAATTATCTGTGAGCTTTCAAGCTGCCCGAGCAGCTTGCGTGTTTCTTCCTCCATTTTTTCTTCTTCCTTCGCGACGTAGGGGATCACGTTCCCTAAAATGTCTAAAGATGCTACCCCGGGGTAACCGGCGCCGCTGACGGCTTGCATGGTAACTACCATTACTTTTTTAATCTCGAATTGCTGCAAAGGCGCAAGCGCCATTACCAAACCAATGGCTGAGCAGTTGGGATTGGTGACGACGAATCCGCCCGATTTTCGCCTTGAGCTTTGGCATTCGAGAAGTTTAATGTGACCCGGGTTCACCTCCGGCACAACCAGAGGGACATCCTTCTGCATGCGCAGCGCGCTCGAGTTGGAGATGACGGCGCATCCTGAATCTGCAAAAAGTGGCTCAAGTTCGGATGCGATGGAGGCGTCAAGCGCGGCGAAAATTATTCTTGGCGCGCCCTCCGGCTTCGCCGGGGAAATCCTCATCCCT
>JAFAWN010000444.1 GCA_019241735.1 Terriglobales bacterium | reverse complement strand
TCAGGCGACCGATGCCACAGATAAAGCCTGGGACAGGGTTCGATGTTGGCACCCACAGCGTCCAAACGCGTTACCTTCAGAAAGAAACTTTCCCTCTCGTAATACTGCGTCTTCGCCGAGGCGAGCTTGAGCGCCGGCACTTGTACGACGTCGGGCAAAGTCTCTTCACTGGGTGCCAGCGTGAATGGGCTGAAATCCACCTCCGAGCAAACTGGTTTGAATAAGGAAGGCACAACAAGCAATCCGGACCCAACACTAATCCAGTCGAGCTGAAGACACTTCGCGTTCTGGGGCTTCGTTCTCCAGCGAATTGTCTGCCGTGCCACTTGACCCGACTTGACCGTAATCGGAGGATCGAGCCAGCGCTGTGCCGGCGGCAGGCCGCGATTTTTGCAGTCGTAGCACAGCGGCACCGGCGGCTCGCCTTCGACGCGGTCAGGCGCCAGGCTCGGCCCGTACACCGGCCCGTCGAAGACACATGCGTGACTGGAAACGTTGCGCTTGTTGATCACCAAGGTGTAGGTGTCGCCTGGCCCGGTGGCGAAATCAAAATTGGCTACGAAATCCGCCGCCGTGCAGTTGGATGAGCCGCTCAGATTGGGAAATTGAGCCTGCGCGCATAACGACGCCAAGAGCAGCCCGCCAATAGCAATGACTAGTCGTCCGCGAATCATGGGTTCACCGTCACGCCATTAACAAGATCGGGTTGAGGCGCACTCCATCAGCCAAATCCGTAGGTTGCGTGAATGATTCCCTAACAATGTCGGCTCCTTAGATCCGAGTAGACTTCGGCGATCCCCAAACCACCGAAAGGCTCGGGAGAAAGGAGCCGAACATGCTGATTATAGGTTGTGACTATCACCCGGGCTTCCAGCAAATCGGGATGGAAGCCAGTGGACACAGTCGCTGGTTCGAGCGGCTCATATCCGAGCTGCAGTTTGAGCTGTGGGTCGCAGATGCCGCCGAGATCAGCACGAAGCGCGTGCCCAAGCGCAAGAACGACCGCGAGGACGCCGAGCTGCTATTGAGGCTGCTGGTGGAGAATCGCTTCCCGCGCGTCTGGGTACCCAGCCGCGAGGACCGTTACCTGCGACAACTGTTCTGGCATCGGGGAACATAAACAGAGTCAACCGTCGTCGCCGATGGGCTGAGGAGCCGTGGAGCGAACGACTGGATATGGCCCAACAATCGAGAGTTGTGTCTGTCTGATAGGCAACGAAGCTGGGCTGGCGTCAATTCCAATTATGAATGCGGCGGAGTATTTCAAGCACGGCCGAGTTCCTGCTGGCCTACAATAAATCTCTGCTCGCCAGCATTAGCATGTCGTATCTGCGCAGCCGGCAGCTTCGTCGGGAACTGAACGAGATACGCCAGCGGCTTAAATCCAGGGTTTACCGCGGCACGCCGACTCGCCGCACAAAATCCCGGAACCGCGCATCGGAACGAAGCGAATCCATCCTCAGATCAGCCTTTATAAAATAAGGAACGTCCGGAGACCTCTCTTGATAAGCCTTTTCGAGATATTCGAACGCCTTGTCCTTGTCATCCAATCCGGCATAGATTGTCGCAATCATGTAGGGTGAGACATAGCTAGTTTTTGTTTTTTGCAGCAATTCACGAAGTATCTTTTCCGCACTCGCTCTTTGGCCTGCTGCTGCGTAAGCGTGCGCCAGTCCGGCAGTCGGATCTGTGTTTCCCTCAGACAACTCGATCGCCTTCTGATACTCACGAATAGCTTCAGCAATCTGGCCGGATCCTTCGTAACCCGTTGCTAAAAAGAAATGTCGTATCCAGCTGGTGGGATTAAATGACACTGCCCGTTGGCCAACTTCAACGAGTGTCTTGTAATCACGCATGTGATAGTTGATGGCTATTTCGAGGCTTAAGGTCCAGTTAGGGTTGAGTTCGCTCGTTTTCCTGGCTTCAGCCAAAGCCTCAGCGCGCCGTCCCGCCCACGCTAAAAATAGGCCGAGCCTTTCATGACCATCTACGTAATTGGGGTTTTGTTCAACCGCATACTTGAACTCTCGCTCAGCCGTCGGAAAATCCCATTCATACCGCCAACTCAGATTTCCGAGGATGGAATGGGCTTCGCCCAGCTCTTCGTCTAGTTGCAATGCTTTGTTGATCGCGTCTTTTGCAGGCCGATACGCGGCTTGGGGAGGCACCAATCGGAACGAGCCTAACTCCTCATAGCAGTCTGCAAGCCCGACATACGCGAGTGCAAAACGGGGGTCTTGCAGGATCGCCTCTTGGAAGTAGCGTTGCGCATCCTCGATCCTTCGTGATGTGCTAAAGCTTGTGGTCTTCTGAAAGCGCCCTTTTAGGTAGAGTTCATACGCCGCCGGATTCACCGGCTGTGCCGAGCCAAGTCTGGCTTGCTGTTGCGGAGTCAACTGCACGCTGATCCGCCGCGCGATCGCCTGTGCCAGCTCACCCTGTAATTTCAGCACGTCGCCCAGATCACGCTCGTAAGTCTCGGCCCACAGGTGCTGATCGGTGGGCGCATGGATCAATTCCGCGGCAATTCGCACCCGGTTGCCCGACCGCATGACAGATCCTTCAACCACCCCGTCCACATTCAATTCTCTGGCAATTTCCGGCAGCATCTTGTGCGCTGCCTTGTACTGCATTACGGAGGTGCGTGAAATGACTCGCAAGGAAGCGATTTTGGACAGCTCGGTGATCAGCGCGTCGGTCATGCCATCGGCGAAATATTCCTGAGACGCGTCGCCGGAAAGATTTACCAGCGGCAGAACTGCGATGGATCGAATGGCAGCGCCTGGGCGGCCTCGCAGCCGATCACGCCAGCCACCGGCGTTGGCCGCCAACAGCACCGCTAGCAGCGCCGCCACGGCGGCCACCAGCACCAGCGCCAGCCGTACCGGGCGCTTAACGCGCGGAGTTGCAATTGGTTGTAGAAGCGCCGCAGCGCTCTTCTCTGTATCGCTTGTCCCGGCCGACTTGAGTGGCTGCTCGCCAACGGGATAGAGGAAGCGGTATCCGCGGCGCGGCACGGTTTCCACAAAACGCGGCGTTTCAGAATCGTCGTCCAGCGCCGAACGGACCTTCTTCACCGCCGCATTCAGGCTGTG
>JAFAWN010000446.1 GCA_019241735.1 Terriglobales bacterium | reverse complement strand
ACAAGTGCCGCCACACCTTGGGGCGTCTCGCTTGGGACCGCGCTGGCAAAAACTTCGTCCGGCAAAACCACCGTTTCCACGTTGGATGCGATCTGGGGCAAAAGCCTTGCTGCTTTCGGCTGCGCCGAATTGCTGAAAAATACCGCGCGGAATTTTAGCCCGCTCCTAATCGCCTCCTCCAGAATATGGAGCCCTTCAACCGCACAAATTCCTCCCGGCCCCAGGTCCCCACTTTCGAAAGTTTGTCTCAGTTCTTTGACCAGGGCGTTCTGGCGGCTGGCGATCAGCCGGAGCCGTGGGTTGGCGATCTCTGCGCTGTTAGGCATGGGTTAGCCGGATTGCATCATAACCGCAGCCCGACCGGAAAAGAAAACCATGCCCGACCGTACTGCAAGAAACATTTGCGCCCTGTCCAGGAAAATAAAGAATCATCAGAAATGGCTGTCAAGGCCTTGAACCGGACCGGTTGGGAGGCTATCCTGAGCACTATATTCCTCTATTCCTCTAGCGGGATGATATCTGGCTCTACAATCTGCAATTATGCAAAATGTGGCTGAGAATGTTGTTCGTTCCAGTTCTGTAGTTTCCCGAACTATTGGCGACGAAACTTTGGTGGTCCCGGTGCGCGGTGCCGTCGGAGACCTGGCTTCTATTTACCGCTTCAATGCCGTTGGGAGCGCTATCTGGGAGGCACTGGAGAAGCCGGTAAGCCGCGAAGGAATATGCAGTTTAATCGAGAGCGCATACGATGTTAGCCGGGAACAGGTTGAACAGGATGTCGCTGCGTTCTTGGAAGAGATGGGTGCAGCGGGGTTGATCGAGGTGGTTCCTGAAAATCATCTGGACGAGGCTGGTTCGCACGCGGATTCGGAAACTGCGGCCTGACATGCCCGCTCGTCGTTGGGCGGCCATGGGTTGTTCCCCAAATTAGACTATGGACGTAGCTCCCTACACAGATCTAAGCCGCCTCGTTCACGAGCAATATTCCGGACGGCGGATTCCACTCGAAGTCTCGATAGAGATTACGCGTCGATGTCCGCTGACCTGCCTGCACTGCTACAACAATCTGGAGATGGGTGACCTATCTGCCCGGAACCGCGAGCTCAGCAAGGAAGAGCACTTCAAGCTGTTGGATGATCTCGCAGACCTCGGTTGTATGTGGCTGCTATTTACCGGCGGGGAGATTTTCGCGCGCAAAGATTTCCTCGAAATCTACACCCACGCCAAGCGGAAAGGGTTCCTGATTACGTTGTTTACCAATGGGAATCTAATCACCGAGAAGATCGCGGACTATCTCAGCGAGTGGCCACCCTTCGCCATCGAGATCACGCTTTATGGCCGTACCCGCGAAACCTACGAGACGCTCACCGGCATCTCTGGCAGTTTCGACCGTTGCATGCGCGGAATTGATCTGCTGCGTCAGCGCCGCCTGCCGCTCAAGTTAAAAACGGTCGGGACAACGATCAACAAACATGAAGTCCGCGACATGAAAGAGTTCGTCGAAGACGAGCTCCATCTCGATTTCAAGTTCGATTCTTTGATGAGCCCGCGTATCGATTGTTCTCAAAGTCCGCTGGCCGTCCGCCTTTCTCCCGAAGATGTGGTCGCTCTCGACATGTATTGGCCGGAAGTGGCTGCGGGACACAAGAAGATGGCGGAACAAGAGATCCAAAATCCCGCGGTGGCGAGTGGCGACAACCTATACGTTTGCGGCGGCGGGGTGAAGGCATTTGCCATAGATCCTTACGGACAGATGAGCATTTGCGTTCTTTCCCATCAGGATACTTATGACATTCGTTCCGGCAGCGTGAAAGAAGGCTGGGAACATTTCTTATTGGCGGTGCGAACGCGAAAGCGCAAGCAGATTACAAAATGTGTCCAATGCCGGCTGCATTCCCTCTGCACAATGTGTCCGGCAAGCGGGGAGCTGGAAAACCATGACCCTGAATCGCCGGTGGAGTTCCTGTGTGAAGTGGCGCATCTACGGGCGCTCTCACTGGGACTGGCGGTCCCACCCCACGGCGAATGTGAATTCTGTGCTGAAGGGGCGCGCCATGCGGCCGTAACGGAATCCGCCCAAAGAATCGTCTCGAAGAGTGTTGACATAAGAGAATGGGCCCCGCCAGTGCCGGTGCTGCCCATCCTCAGCAATGTGAGTGATACGCCGGGCTGCGGTCATTGCGGCCACTGAGATATTTGAGATGGAGGTTGTGCATGGAAGGTGAGCCGAGAGATTCTGAACAGAAAAAGCCGTACGAACCCCCGCGCTTGGTGGCCGTCAGCCTGCGTCCTGAGGAGGCTGTCCTCGGACACTGCAAGACCATGAGGGGCGGCGGTCCGAGCACTTCATGCGCTGCTGTCGGCACTTGCCATAGCCTGGGAAGCTAAACGTGGCGACTGTGCCCGCGCGGGGGTTAAATCCGGCTGGAGCCATGGGTGCGGATTTCGGCGGCGAGGAATTAAGCGCGCATCGCTCCGCGGTTCGTATTGGCGGCGTTTCGCTTGCCATTAATGGTGAGGCCGGCGATGTTGCACTCCATCCGGGACTGGACAACTTCAAGATTAGCGCCAATGCATGCGATATCGAAATCCTGGTCCAGTGGTGTGAAGTCATGCCCGCGCCACCGGGGAGAAAAATTTTTTATTCGGGCGGGGTATGGACGCTATACGAAAACGATTTCTATTACGTCTTTGATTGCGAAACCCTTCCACTTGGTGATGAACCTTACAAGCGGCTGTTCGTAAACAAAAATTTCTCGAACGGCGAATTGCTGTTGAACCGCAAAACTGTCTGGCCGTCGAAGCAAACCTGCCCGCTGGAATATCCATTAGATGAATTGCTGGTGACAAACTGGCTGTCGCTGAGGGGAGCAGTTGAAGTCCATGGATGTGGCCTGCTGGATCATGAGACCGGAGGCCACCTGTTCGTAGGAAACTCTGGTGCCGGGAAGAGCACCACCACGGAGCTTTGGAGATCTCATCGCAAGGCCGGGGTCCTGAGCGATGATCGAGTCATCTTACGTGCCCAGGGGCCTGATATTTGGATGCATGGCACCCCCTGGCATGGGGAGGTCGCGCTGGCTTCGCCGGAATGCGCGAAAATCAGCAGAATCTTTGTCCTTGAGCATGGCGCCGAAAACGAGATTGAGCCGCTGCCACCTGCGCGCGCGGTGGGCGAATTATTTGCCCGCTGCTTTCCGCCGTTCTACAGCCGCCAGGGCCTTGAATCTGTCCTCGCTTTTCTTCAGCACATCGCGCTGTCTGTACCTTGTTACTTATTTCGGTTTGTGCCCGACGAGAGCGCGGTCGAGAAGGTTTTAAATTTCCAGGGATGACCGAAGTTTTGCTGCTCATGCCTTTCTAATGGAGAACGATTACCAGAATTCGGTATTCTTTGGACTCTTGGGCGAGGAATTGCTCTCGCGTGGACTCGGTTTGCGCTTTCGCGCCCGAGGCAGCAGCATGCTGCCTGCGATTCGGGACGGTGAAATCCTTTATGTCGAACCAACGCATCCATCCCAGTTGCGCAAAGGCGAGATCGCCCTTTTCAATCAGGGATCACAGTACCGGGCCCACCGGCTGATTGCGCACCACCAGGATACAAATATGTACATGTTTCGCGGAGATTCGTCGGCAGGACTGGATGGCATGGTGAAACCAGAGCAGGTCCTGGGAAAAATTGTGGCGAAAGAGGAGAGCCATACTGGAAAGACCCGCCTTGTCCGGCTAAGCGGTAAGCGCGCGCGCTTGCACTATCTGGCCGTGGAAGCTAGACGCCGCGCCCGAA
>JAFAWN010000133.1 GCA_019241735.1 Terriglobales bacterium | reverse complement strand
ACGGACCAGAAGTTTAATCTGCTCATGGGCCGTGAACTCCAGCGCAGCCACGGGCAAGAATCGCAAGTCGTGCTGACCGTTCCCATTCTCGAAGGCCTGGACGGCGTGCAGAAGATGTCGAAGTCGCTCGGAAATGCAATAGGAATTCAGGAGCCGGCCCGCGAAATGTACGGGAAGCTGATGTCCATCTCAGATTCCATGATGTGGAGATACTGGGAACTGCTGACCGATGTGCAATTGCCCCAGATCGATAAAATGAAGGCTGAAACCCATCCCATGCAGGCGAAGAAAGATCTGGCCCGCGCCATCGTGACCGATTTCCATTCATCCGAAGCCGCCGAAAAGGCATCGCTGGACTGGGCGAAGCAGTTTCAGTCCAACGAAATTCCCGAGGATCTAGAAGACGTTGTAGTCGATGCCGATAGCGACATCAAGCTGGACAAATTGATCTGGCTGGCTGGTCTGGCGGAATCGCGCACTGAGGCGGTCCGCAAGCTCAAGCAAAAATCGGTGAAAGTGAACGCGGAGGTAAAAACCGACCCAGTGACGGTGGTCGATATCAGCGAGCCGCTGACATTGCAGGTGGGAAGGAAGATAAAAAAGGTTAGCAGGCGCGCATCAGATTGAGCCCCCTACAACCTTCCGGCAATTTTCCCCGCCATCTGCTTTGCTGCATCGATGCTGACACCGTTGGCGCGGAGATCGAAGGTTACCATGACATCGCCTTTGCGCATCATCAAATTGGAATTCATTGGTCCAGCATAGGCCTCGTCTCCCAGGTTCGGGATGGGTTGCATTGTTTCCATGCCGGAAACCTGCTTCATCGCAGCATGACTGAGTCGCATCGCCATGATTCCTCCCTGCCACGAGTACTCTATCGCCAGTTGCTGGCCGCCCGCGGGACCGAAGTGGTAAATACACGTCGCCTGTCCGCGCTGCTCCACCGATTTCACCGGCTGACCCAAAGCGCTGCCGGCCTCGTCGGTCAAAAGCTTCGCGCAGGGTTGTCTTGAACCCGTGTAGGGAGGAGCATCGGCGCCCACTCGGTGGGCGAATTCCTTCGCACCGTTTTTGACCCGGTACGCAAGATAAACGCAGCTGCCAGCAGCCAACAGCCCGAGCAAGACAAGGGTTGCCAAAATTCCAAAGGTGATTCCTACGGCGGTATCGCCGCCGGAGGAAGGAGCGGGGACATTGATTTGAGGGTTTTCGGCGGTGGAAGGAAGGGTCGTCGTCGAAGGCGCGACAGCCTTAACTGGCGCTAATGTTGCCGCAGTCCCACATTTTGCGCAAAATTTCGCGCCCGCATCCAGTGATGACCCGCAGTTCGCGCAGAATGCCAATCGGAATTCCTTCTTACGGTTACGTCAATGTTGTGGGCACTACGGTACGCGGTTCTTAAAGTGCCTCCACTCGTGTCTGCGCAAGCCCTGCTATGCGCCAGGAACCGGAATCTTATTCAGCAGTTGACAGGGGGTCAAGCTTTTCCTGCGGCAGTGCTAAACTACCCTCACCATTTATGGCGGAGAGCGGACGTTCGCGGACCTGGCTCTGGATACTGATCGGGGGAGGAGTGTTTTTTCTCTTCGTGCTGGCAGTGTTCACCCTGGTGTATTTCACGCTGCATGCAGGCAGCGAGGAAGCGTCAATCCACAGCTTTGGCGACAAGATTGGCGTGGTGGAACTCGAAGGGGTAATCCTCGAGCCGAAGACAGTCGTCGACGAGTTAAAGAAGTTCGGCGATGACGATTCGATAAAAGCCATCATCCTCCATGTGAATTCGCCGGGAGGCGGGGTCGCAGCCTCGGAAGAAATTTACCGGGAAGTGAAACGCCTGCGGGACGAAAAACATAAGCGCATTGTTGCATCCATCGCGACTGTGGGCGTGAGCGGCGCTTACTATGTTTCGTCTGCCACTAATAAAATTTACGCCGACAACGGCAGTATTGTGGGCTCAATTGGAGTGATCGCCGAGTGGGTCAATTACGGGGACCTGCTTCGCTGGGCGAAATTGAAGCAGGAACTTCTGAAAGTCGGGGAGTTTAAGGATACCGGCGATCCAACCCGTGAGATGACCCCGGCGGAACGCCAGTATATGCAGTCTCTGATCGATAATATGTACACTCAGTTCGTGCAGGCGGTAGCGGATGGACGCCACGCCAAGACCGACGACATAAAAGCAATCGCCGACGGCAGAGTCTGGACCGGTCAGGAAGCGCTCTCCATGCACTTGATCGATCAGGTCGGCGACTTCGAGGCGGCAGTTGAAGATACTGCGAAATCAGTGAACATTCACGGCAAGCCGGTGCTGGTCCATCCGGAGAAAGACCGCAAGTCGGTACTCGATTTACTGTTTGGAGATGTTTCTCAGATTCTCCCCAGCCAGGAAAAACTGCTGGAACAGCACATGGGATTCTATTATCTGTGGAAATAGAGACGCATTGATCTTCGAGACACAAGGAGGCGTATGACAAAGGCCGACCTGATCGATGAAGTGTCCCGGCTGGCGGAACTGACCCGCAAAGACAGCGAGGTCATCGTCGAGACCATTTTTGACAGCATTGTGCGTTCGCTGCGCGTGGGCGACAAGATCGAAATACGCGGCTTTGGAAGTTTCCGCACCCGTCAGCGCAATCCGCGCGTGGGACGCAATCCCAAGACCGGAGACCGGGTGGAAGTTCCCGCTAAGAAAATTCCGTTTTTCAAGCCCAGCAAAGAACTGAAAGACCTGGTGAATGCTGGAGGAGAAGCACAGAGCGCCACGGCTCCAGTTGCCCCGACCGCGCCAGCCGAGTAGCAATTGCCAAGCATCAGCACGCGCACGCCCTCGCTCGCTATTGAATGTATTTTGAAGATTGGTGGGTGAAGCCACCTGCCGTTATGGAGATCAACTTTGTCGATTTATGCGCGGCTTTTCTTGACACTCGCGGCTACACCCGCCCGCTCCCACGGACGCTTGGGACGCGCGGCAGAAGCTTTGTCCCGGTCCTCAACCCGGTCATACTGGTAAGACTCGCTCACTGTGCCCAGAGATTCGTTGTACAGGCTTGGAAGCCCAAGTCCTTCCTTCATTTCCTCGGTAAAACTTTGAAGAGCTTTTAAGTGGTCCGCGGTTGCGGGCACTTCGGTCTTGGCAGTTTTCAGAAACTGCTGATATCCACGGTTTACGAGCTTCGAGATTTCGCTCCCAATCAGGTATCCAGGAAAAGCAAAAATTTTCACGCCATCATCGGCGTCTTTCTGGATGGCCGCAGAGCAAAAATATTTCTTGAGGAAAACCCGTCCCGGAGTGCCCGGCGCCTCGATCAGATCGAAACCGTGATCGCGCAGCCAACTCAGCGCATCGTCGTACGTCCGTTGCTCAAGCTTCGTTATCATGGCTAACCGCTCTAACTGTTAGATGCGCGCTACGGAAAAAGATGCAGTGCCCTTTTTTACCGTCTATCTGACTTCCTTATAATCTACGATAGGCTTTGCGCCCAGGTTTTGTACCGCCCTGCCGATTACTATAGTTCTCCGGTTTCGTTGATCAAATGATGCCTTTGCCGCTCCAACGCGAGGACGCCACCCGAATTAGCGGAGTCGCGCACGCCAGACTGGGTCAGCTTACTCTGGATCGCATCGGCAATACCCCATTGTTGCGATTCGAACGGTTAGTTCCCGACCTGCCGGCAATCCAAATACTTGGCAAAGCGGAGTGGCTGAATCCCGGTGGTTCCGTGAAAGACCGCGCCGCAGCCAACATCATCGCCACCGCTCGCGCCAATGGGATATTCGCCCCCGGAGCTACCCTGCTGGATTCAACCAGCGGAAACACAGGGATTGCTTACGCGATGATTGGAGCCGCTCAGGGTTTCCCGGTGACGTTGTGCATGCCGGAAAATGTTTCTCCCGAGCGCAAGCACATCTTGCACGCTTACGGCGCTAAGGTCGTTTATACCGACCCCGGCGAGGGCTCGGATGGCTCGATCCGCAAAGCCCGAGAACTTCACGCCCAAAATCCGGAAAAGTATTTCTACGCCGACCAGTATTCGAATGACGCCAACTGGCAGGCACATTACCACGGCACAGCGGAGGAGATCTGGCGCCAGACTCAGGAACAGATCACCCATTTCGTTGCCATGCTCGGAACCAGCGGCACATTTGTGGGTACGACACGGCGGCTAAAGGAGCTCAACCCGGACATCCGCTGCATCTCGCTGCAACCGGACTCACCTTTCCACGGCATTGAAGGGGCCAAGCATATGGCAAGCGCGATAGTTCCTAAAATTTACGATCCCTCCCTTGCTGACGAAGACATTGAGATCGCTACTGAAGACGCGCATAAGATGGCAAAGCGGCTGGCGCGCGAAGAGGGTCTATTGTTGGGAATTTCCGCTGCGGCTGCGGTTGTGGGGTGCCTGCAAGTCGCTCAAAGTGTTGCGCCGGATCAATCGGCAGTCATTGTCACAGTTTTGCCGGATTCCGGGGACAAATATTTGAGTGAAAGATTCTGGGACGAGGACTAACCGCCAACCCATGCTCATCATCTCTCGAGTCAACTATGAAGCAATACGTCGTCACGGCGAGGAAACGTATCCGAATGAATGTTGCGGCGTACTGCTTGGAGAAATGGAGAATGGCTGCCGCAAAGTGACATCGGTGGAACGGTGCGTCAACACCCGCACTGATTCCCCGCAGAATCGCTACGATATCGATCCTAAACAACTGGTCCGAATTCAGCGCCAGGGTCGTGAGCGGGGCGAGGACGTTGTCGGGTTTTACCATTCGCACCCTGACCATCCCGCACGCTGGTCGTCGACCGATCTCGCTGAGGCCCACTGGATCGGGTGTTCTTATGTCATTACTTCGGTGGAAAATGGCAAGGCCGTACTCACCAATGCCTTTGAGCTAACCGGCAGCAATGAGGATGACAAACGCTTGGTGGACGAAGCTATCGAAGTCGGGTAGGGGGAGCCTTGGCGCTGCGACACGGGCCAATCGTAACTATAAGATTCCAATGGGCATAATTCTAGGTACCACAGATGTACTAAACGATACGATAGTTCTTGACGCGCCCCATAATTGCGAGTATGTTGTGTTTTTCCGAGGCTTTACCGCGTCACAGCTTTTGCCATACCTCCGGTTGTCAACTGCCAATTCTGTATCCTGAGAAACTTTCGGCGGCTGCGGAGCATCTATACAAGGTACCCAGAGCATTCCGGCAACCCACCTAGTTTGAGTGACTTGCCTGCCATTTTAGAAGGTTCAACAAGATGGCTGTGCTCAGATCAGGAGAAGATGACCTATGCGTTCTGACCGAGTATTTGACGCCTTACATACCTTGCGCAACCGGTACACGCTTTGTCAGCTTGCGTCCAAGGCAACCCGGAAGTTTCACAAACCCAACACCCGAATCCAGGAAACCATGAACGAGGTTCTGGACCGGATCGCAGGTTCGGAGCGGCATGACATTCTGTCCGAGCCGGAGCATTTTGCAGAGGCGCAACGGCGGGCTGCATAATACAGTTCCGCCGCAGTTTCCAGGCCCCGTGGTAGGTCTCTCCTAATTGCCCCCCTTGAAAATTTTCCCTTCGCAGGTGAATTAATCCAATGACCATCGCAGAACTTAAGGAAAAAAACATTACTGAGCTGACCAAGATCGCCCGATCTTTGGATCTGCCAGGCGCCAGCGGACTCCGGAAGCAGGACTTGATCTTCAAAATCCTTCAGGCCCAGAGCGAGAAAGAAGGCCACATCTTCGCCGAAGGCGTCCTCGAAATTCTGCCAGATGGCTACGGATTTCTGCGCTCTCCTGACTACAACTACCTGCCCGGCCCCGACGATATTTATGTTTCGCCGTCGCAGATCCGCAAGTTTGACCTGAAGACCGGCGACACGATCAGCGGACAGGTGCGGCCTCCGCACGAAGGCGAGAAGTATTTTGTCCTGGTCAAGATTGAGGCGGTTAATTTCGAGTCACCGGATGAGGCGCGCAACAAGATTCTGTTCGATAACCTTACGCCTCTCTATCCACAGGAACGGCTGAAGCTGGAAACAGCCCGTGAGAACGTCAGCGCGCGCGTTATGGATCTGCTTACGCCCATCGGCAAAGGTCAGCGTGGCCTGATCGTCTCGCCTCCGCGGGCCGGCAAGACCATGCTGCTGCAAAATGTGGCGAATTCCATCACCACGAATCACCCGGAAGTGGTCCTGATTGTGCTGTTGATCGACGAGCGCCCTGAAGAAGTCACCGACATGCAGCGCTCCGTAAAGGGTGAGGTTATTTCTTCCACTTTCGATGAGCCGGCAGCGCGGCACGTGCAGGTCGCGGAAATGGTTATCGAGAAAGCTAAGCGCCTGGTTGAACATAAGCGCGACGTTGTCATTCTGCTGGATTCAATTACGCGCCTGGCGCGTGCCTACAACACCATCGTCCCTCCCAGCGGCAAAGTGCTTTCCGGCGGCGTGGACTCTAACGCCTTGCAGCGCCCAAAGCGCTTTTTCGGGGCCGCCCGTAACATCGAGGAAGGTGGTTCGCTTACCATCATCGCAACCGCACTCATCGATACCGGGTCTCGCATGGACGACGTGATTTTTGAAGAGTTCAAGGGGACCGGCAACATGGAAATCATTCTCGACCGCAAGCTGGTGGATAAGCGCACTTTCCCGGCCATCGATATTCAGCGTTCGGGAACGCGAAAAGAGGAGCTTTTAATCCCCAAGGAGGACCTGACGCGCATTTGGGTGCTGCGGCGCGTACTGAATCCACTTTCGCCCGTCGAAGCCATGGAATTGCTAATCGACAAGCTGAACAAAGCAAAGTCCAATGGAGAGTTCCTGGCCAATATGAGTTCGCTCTGACCTGTGCAAATTTGCATAAGGCCCTTCCGAAACTTGACAGCAACGCTGTCAGTTCCTAGAATCTAACTGGGACTTGCCCAGCCATTCATGTTATAACTGTTGCAATCAAAGGACTTATCCGTAATATAAGTCCGGGCAAGAATTCTTAGCCGGAAACAAAGTGTAACGATGCCAGGCCCCCCAATTGGGAACCGGGAACGCGAGATTCTCACGGCCATAGTGGAGACGTTCATCGCCACCGGCGAGCCTGTGGGATCGAGAACTTTGGCGCGATCGAATCGCGAGGGCCTAAGCGCGGCTACGATCCGCAATGTGATGGCAGATCTGGCGGATTCAGGATTTTTGGAGCAACCCCACACCTCCGCCGGCCGCGTACCCAGCACCGAAGCCTACCGTTATTATGTCGAGCAATTGACCGGTAATGCGACGCTTTCGGATGAAGACGAAAATGTGATCCACAGCGCTTTGCACGGAGTCACAGACGTGCAGGAATTCATGGAGCGCACATCTCACGTGTTGTCGCTGATCTCGCAGAATGTTGGGGTCACGGTTGCGATTCGCGGCGCCAAGCACGCGCTTGAGCACGTCTATTTTTCACGCCTCGGCGATCAAAAAGTTCTGGCCGTAGTAGTGACTAAATCAGGCCTGGTGCGGGACCGTCTGCTGCGGCTTGATCTGCCGCAGGCGGATCTCGACGCGGCGTCCCGATTCATCAACGAAAACTACCGCGGATGGAGCATGGACAGCGTGCGCACCGATCTGGCCCGAAGGCTGGAAGAGGAGCGTAACGAATACGATCGCTTGAGCGCCTCGGTCGCGCAATTGTACCGGCAGGGGGCGTTGTCCGGCGATGATGACGCGCGCATGGTGTACGTTGAGGGTGCGGCAAATCTGGTGAGCGGTGAGCGCGACGGCGAGCGGTTGAAGCACTTGCTGCGGACGCTGGAGGAAAAACAGAAGATCGTAGAGCTTCTGGGAGCATATCTGGACACTCGTCAGGAAGCTGTCAGAGTCGTCATTGGACTCGACGAGGCCCTTCCATCCATGAGCAACCTGGTGCTGATTGGCGCGCCCGCTCGTGTTGGGGATGAGGTCATGGGATCACTCGCTGTGATTGGGCGGACCCGCATGGATTATCAACATGCTATTACCGCCGTCTCTTACATCGCACGCATGTTTGACAAAGTTTTAAATGAAACGGACTGATGGCAGCGGGAAGTGGAGAATGATGGCAAGGAAGAATGGAAATCCCGGGGCTGTAGCGCAACCGCTGGATGCGGAGCACGAATTGCCGGCTTCGCGGGACGAAGGTGATGAAATAAGCGAAGGAGTCTCGGAAAGAAACGCGGCGGCAATCCCATTCGCTGAGGACTCTGAAGTTCAGAAGCTCAAGGCTGAGCGGGATGCGTTAACGGACCGCCTGGCCCGGTTGCAGGCCGAATTCGAGAACGCAAGAAAACGCACGGCCCGCGAGCAGCAGGAATTTCGCGACTATGCGATGGCCGACACCATCCGAACCCTCCTGCCCGTACTCGATAGCCTGGAGCGCGCCCTAGCCGCCGGCTCGGGGAGCGATGTGCGCAGCGGCGTAGAACTCATTCATCGCCAATTGCTGGACGCGCTCCAAAAATCGGGATTGCGTCCGATCCCGGCTATTGGAGAACAGTTCGATCCCCGACTGCACGAAGCTATTGAAGCCGTAGAAACCAGCGATGTCCCGGACCACCAGGTAGTGGAAGAGTTACAAGCA
>JAFAWN010000118.1 GCA_019241735.1 Terriglobales bacterium | reverse complement strand
CTGCGCAGGAGCGACGGCATTATAAATGAGCACCGAGGGGAAGCCGAGGCGTTTGATCGCTTGTTCAACGGCCGCATTGAGAGTGTCTGCTTCGGCTGCGTCAGCCTTGATGATTTCAGTCACAACGCCAGATTTCCTTAAGTCGTTCAGGTGATCCTGTACTTTGTCTGGATTGCGCGCGATGAGCGAAAGGCTGAACCCAGCTCGACCAAACGCCTCGGCGAGGCCGAGTCCAACCCCTGGTCCGAAGCCGACAATAATGCAGTGTGAATGGTTCATTCGATCGCTGATTGATTTATGGCTTGAAAGCCATAAGGCGCAGGTGGATAGCCGTAACCTTCCCACCGTGCCAACACCGCATGTTTACGTGCGCGGGCCAACCATGTTCCAAATCTGACCGGACAGGGCGGTCCGTGATTGCAAAGCGGTCTGCTAATAGTGCGTTATGAACCACCTTGGTAGTCTTGAACACGGATTTTTCGGCATGGCTCAAGAACACTGGTAGCGCGTTCATTGCCTCATCCGGGAAATAGATCTCGCCGTGGGAGAGATATGCGCGGCTGGTAAATGCCCACATGACTTGCGCTACGTCGGTGACCTCAAAATCATCCTCTATTAACAGCAGCTTCGGTAATCCGAAGCCCGCTTTGATGTGAAAACCAGGTCGCCAATACGCTTCCGATCTCAAGAGAGTTCATATCTGTTTTCTCGTGCCAATCCGGTCGCAAGGCGACCAGCATCAGGTGATTTAGCGCTCTCCAAAACCATCCAGCACGTACTGACGGTCAGACCCGCGCTGCGCAGCCAGTGCAACACTTCGGCCGCTTGCGGCAAGCCCCAACAGGTGTGGTTCTCTTCAACCGGCGCACCAGCAACCGAGAACGGCAGGATCGGGTAATCGGAGAGCGGTCCAATCGTCGCTTCCGGATTGTCGATGTGCGGGAAATGTCCGGCATGCGGTATCAAGAGATCGCGTGAGCCGGGAATCTGCCCGTTGAACCCTGGCGCCAGCGCACTCGGAAACAGCTTGTCCTCGGCGCCCCACAAAATCAGCGTTGGCGTCGCGATCTCCGGAAACAGATCTTCGAGTCGCGGCGACATGAATAGGCCGTTCCCCCAGATAGGTGCGATGGCTTTTTCACCTGACGCAACATAAGCGTCGAATGCCTGCTTTGCTAACCCGCTGTTATGCATCGCGGAGGAGTTCACTGTGATCTCAATTACCTTCTGCATTTCATCCGCATCGTTCGGATCGAAGTTAACGGGCGTTGTGCCTCAAACATGGCTTTCAAACCAGCCGGGCCGATCAGCACCAGCCGGTTCACACGCTGCGGGTAAACGCGCTGCGAACGTGGCGGCGACCCAGCCGCCCACCGAGTTGCCCACCAGATCGGCTTTTTGGACCCTGCCGGCGTCCAGCAAAGCTGCGATGGCTGCCGCTTGCACCGGCATGGAGAGATCGTCCCCATTCTTGGAGAAGCGGCTAAATCCGAGCATATCCATGCCAATCATATGGTGCTCTTACGCCAGGGTTTCTGCGACCCCTTTACAGTCTTCTTTGTGCCCACCCACTCCGTGTACGAGGACAACGGTTGGTCCGGAGCCAACACTGAAGTAGGACAAGGACTTGTCGTCCACTGCGAGTGAACTGGAGTAAAGGCAGTGTGATCCAATGGGAATCATGATGCAGCCAAAGTCAAAATTGCAATTGATTCTGTTTGCATCGTAGATTGGACTTAGCGGTCCGTCTATGTCCTAAACGCCGGATCTCTTTACTCAGCGTCTTCAGAAGCCAGAAAACGATTGCAGTATTATGCCGTCCCTGAGCCAGTTCCCCGATGCGATGTCCGATGTCCTTGCGCTCATTCGGATGCAAGGCGAAGTGGTGTGCGCCAGCGAGTATTCGGCGCCCTGGAGTATCAGTTTTCGCGGCCCGTCCGCGCACTTCCATCTGGTCGAGCGAGGCTCCGTTTGGTTGCGGGTCGGCGATGCGGATGCGGTTCGGCTAGAAACAGGAGACTTGGTGGTTCTACCGCTAGGTTCGGGCCACACCTTGAGCAGTGACCCGGTGCTCCGGCCGGTTCCGCTCGAAATTGCTTTGCGAGGTGCAGCGCGTGAGGGTACCACCTTCCGACTCGGAGGTGATGGCGATCAAGCCGACTTAGTCTGCGGGCGCTTTTCTTTTGCTGGCGTTCTCGCTCCGAAGCTGTTGAAGGTCTTGCCGCCTCTGCTGCACATCAAGGGCCGGCAAGGAAAGCCTTTGGAATGGCTTCGCTTAACCAGTTATTTCCTGGTCGAAGAAGCGCTCCATTCGCGCCCGGGTTCCGCCATCATGATCGAACGTCTGCTTGATCTTCTTCTTATTCAGGCGATCCGCGACTGGGGTTCGAAGAGCGGAGAGAATTTAGGGTGGTTGAGTGGCTTGCGCGACCTTTCCATTGGAAAGGCGCTCTCCGCGATTCACCAGAATCCTGCACGCGAATGGACCGTTGAGGCGCTGGCAGCCATAGCGGGTTCCTCCCGGTCAGCCTTCGCCGCCAGATTCTCTGAAGTGGTCGGAAAGCCGCCGCTGAAGTATGTAGCTGGTTGGCGTTTGGATTTGGCTGCGGATCAACTCCGGGCCGGCACAGCTCGTATCAGCGAGATCGCCGAGACGGTTGGATACGGTTCAGAAGCCGCCCTCACGAGAGCATTTAAGCTGCAGTTTGGAAAGACGCCTGGCCAGTTCCGCCGGACCGGGATGGCTCCGGCGAAACTGCCGCAACTTGCAACGGCGTAAAGCCTATCACCGGAATTCATGGGGCGAACTCGACCGTCGTGGCGATGAGCAAATGGCCAGACGAATTCGAACATATCCGGGCGCTGGTCCTACCGAATGTCGTTTGCGGTAGAACATTTGTCGAGCGCCCGGCAGAGCACCTGCATCCAGATCCAGTGAAAACAGTCGTCAGAATGGATGAGCGCCTCCGCGAGCTCACAGGTTTCCGGCTCGATGAAGATACACCGCTACCATATGCTCGAGGCGTCATAGTACCAACCCTAATGGCGCAGCTTCGCCGAGACTTCCTCAGGTATGGCGAGCAAGACGGCCAGGCGGTCCGCTGTGATCCGATATGAAGATTCTGCTGTTCAGAATCTGAAGATCGGCGTTTTTTCGCTACGAGCTAAGCTGGCGTGATCACGTCACACCGTCAATCGCGGGCATCCCGAACCGGATGGGCGGCCGTCGCTCCCGCAACCACACAAGAAGGCGGGCCAGCGTCACAGGCAGCGCCGTGAACAGCACTGACTGGAGTCGTCTGCCAGGTAGTCGGGTCGACAGTGACTACCTGACCTATAAAAGCATCGAACGAATACAGCGTGCCTTTCACATTTACAATTTGCGAGATGGCTGGATTAGTTGGTGCAAGTTTTGTCGTCTGTCCTGTTTCAGGATCGATCTGATAGATTGCTGCTGGAAATATGGGCGTGTTTACCCCTGTCTGAAAATTGATAGCAGCGGTAGAAAACAACGCATACAGCTTCCCGTGAAGGCTGAATAAGCTCTCAGCATAGACATCAAGAGAGCCAGGGAGATCCGGGTCTTCGCGGAAAGGTGGGAATGTGAGTGGTGGAACACCCGTAGGACCAATCAACCTGGCCTTGCCGTCGCGTGGATTCACGGAATAGAGGTTCTGAGCGAAATCGGTTGCAAAAAGACGCCCATCAAGCTCGCCAATAAAGTTCGCGCAGTTGGGTGCGTAAGAGCCTGGCGCCGAACAGTCAGCTAAACCCGTCGCGCCAATCCGGGACGCTTCGCCTGTAAAAGGGTCGATCTTATATAGATCGCCTGAAAATGCCAGACTGAGCGTGGACCGGCCCCGTCCCTGAACCAACCCATTTCCTATCCCTAGATCTGCCAGGCCCGGGGATACAGGGATCGGCACAAATTCCCCGGTCTGTAAATCGACGGTGCCAAATTGGGAACTAGCCGTTATGACGTATACCGAGCGATCACATTTGGCCGATGTGTGGTGACCGGCGGCTCGCCGGGCGATGTTCTCGAGTACGTCAGAACGTGATGATTGTGCAACTGCAAGCGTGGCGAGCAGACTGCCCGCCAGAATCGAACTTAGGATCGTTTTCATATATCCCTCCACCTCAAATAGGCGGAGATTCCGCTCGGAATTGCTAATGTCAGGAAGCAGAACTTTTCGCCGGAACGATGGGCGATACAATCGACCGACACGTAGGCGAAGGGCGTCAATGCCTGGCGAATTGGGTACAGACGACATAAGCACCCTCCTCCGCGCCTGGAGCGATGGCGACCAGAGCGCGTTGAAGCGCCTGACCACCATCGTTCATGAAGAGCTGCGGCGGCTGGCTCACCACTACATGCAGCGGGAGCGCCCGGCCCACACGCTTCAGACCACTGCCCTGGTGAATGAAGCCTATATCCGCCTGGTGGACTATAAGCGCATGCAATGGCAGGATCGGGCGCATTTCTTCGCGGTTGCAGCCCAGGTGATGAGGCGCATACTGGTGGATCATGCCCGT
>JAFAWN010000437.1 GCA_019241735.1 Terriglobales bacterium | reverse complement strand
GGGCGCTTCAGCAAGCCGATCGTGACTCAGATTGTCCCCGCGGTCACGTTTTTCCCGGCTGAAGACTATCATCAGCAGTACCTTGAGAAACGTGGTCTGGCAACCTGTCACGTCAAGGCCTAGATCTTCCCCCGAAAGGTGATCTGTCCGCTTGCCGGAAGATAGCAGCGTCCGCTGCAATAGTTGCGAAATTGATCTGCCGGAAGAATCCCGGTTCTGTTTGCGTTGCGGACAGCCGGTCGGCGGGACCGCAAGCGCTGCGCTGGCCGCGCTGGTCGTAGGAGGGCATCGGGCTGATTGCCGCAATTGCGGCGCCAGCCTCCCTGAGAATTCCGAATTCTGCTTGAAATGCGGATTGGCAGTTAATCCCGGATCCAAATATCCGGCATCGCTATCGTCCATCTCATCTTCCTCCCACTCTTCCCGGGATATAAGCCAGGTCTGGAAGCGCCCTCGCCGGACAGGCCGAGTTGCGTTGGGGATCGTCCTCGCCTCGGTCGGGATCCTGCTCGCGTGGTGCACCACCAGCCAAAGCCCGCGCGCGCATCAGGTGCAGGATGTTATGACTTGGCCGCACACTGAGAGCGTCATAGATAAAAACTTTTCTGTGGGTGCCCAGAGTTTTTCTTCGTACAAAATCAATGTGCCCAAGGGCGCCAGCGGGGTAAAGCTCAGCGGGCAATTCGGCACGAGCTCAAGTGGAGACATTGAGGTGTACCTGCTTACCGACGACGCATTCGTCGATTGGCGGAATGGATTCGCGACGCGCACATTTTACGACAGCGGCCGAGTCGCTGAAGGTAAGTTCGAAGCCGAACTTCCCCGGGGCGCCGGCGCGTATTATCTGATCTTCAGCAATAAATTTTCCCGCCGCCAGGCGGCTACAGTGCAAGCTTCGGCAACCCTGCATTACCACCTGTGGTGGCCATAGTCGTAGAGCCAAGTCTCAGCTCCGGGGCCAGCGAAGCTCAACTTGGGCACCCCGCCTAGTGCCGGTTGACGACAACCTCAGTTTCGTTTTAATCTGCAATTACACCGGAAAGGAGGTGGTCGGATGACAAGTTCTGATAGTGGCAGTAGTAGCAAAAGACCAGGTGAGGTGGCTGCGACTTAGAGCGGTCGCTCTAAGATTCTGGTGCTGCCGGCGAGCAGTTAGTCTGCCGGGGTTTCAGATCCAACCACGTTAGCACTAGCCGGTGAGTTAGGATAATCCGCCCAGCGTAAGGTCGCGCTGGGACCCGGATTTGTGCCGAAGGGGCCACGTTAGAGTGACCACCTCTTGGTCAATCCCAAACAGTACACCGCATGGGCTCGCACTGTAAGGTGTGGGCCCATTCTTTTTGCGGTTAACTAGCCTGGTCGAGCGGGGAGATCGTGTTTTAAGCGCTTTTTTTCAAAACCTAATCGCAAAACTTCAGCCGTGTCTTCCGGAAGCGAGAGCGTGGTTATTTCGTCCAGAGTGAACCACCGGATCTCTTTTGCGTCGTCCCTAGCCCGGCACTCCCCGCCGGTGATCCTGCACAAAAAATCAATGAGGATGTAGTGATATAAAATCTCGCCTTTCGCATCGCGAATGATTCGGTCAAAAATACCCAGCAGATCTGCTACCTCAACGCTCAGTCCTGTTTCCTCCCTGACCTCGCGGACCAGCGCATCGCGAATTGTTTCCCCGAGTTCGAGCGCGCCTCCAGGAATCGACCACGCATCCGCTAACGGCGCATGCCGCCGCTTCACCAACAAGGCCCGGTCATGTTCGACGATGACCGCGCCGACCCCAACTACCGGCGCCAGCGGATATTCGCGCCTCATAGATTCACAGAAGCAAACAAAAAAGTCATTAAACCCTGGATGATTTTAATCAAAACCCTTGCACGCAACGGCGATTCTCGCGGATACAATAGTTTGCATGGGCCTGGAAGAATACAAACGAAAGCGGCGATTCGAGGAAACACCTGAACCTCCTCCCAAGGTGGAGAAGAAAATTGGCCATCGTTTTGTAGTGCAGAAGCACAGAGCTTCGCATCTACATTACGATTTTCGTTTGGAGATGGAAGGGGTACTGAAGTCCTGGGCGGTTCCCAAAGGTCCATCGCTGGATCCCGCCGATAAGCGACTCGCTATGCAGGTCGAGGATCATCCAGTTTCGTATTTTGATTTTGAGGGCATCATCCCAGAAGGAAATTATGGTGCTGGCACGGTGATGGTTTGGGACGTAGGTACGTGGGAGCCGCTTTCGCCGCAGACGGTGGAAGGAAAGTATGTCCCCGGGACCGCCGCCGAGGCTTCTGCAATGTTGAAAAAAGGCGATTTGAAAATTCGCCTTCACGGTGAGCGCCTTAAAGGCGATTTTGCGATGATCCACATGAAGGGCCGCCGTCCCGGAAGCAAAGGCACGGAATGGCTGCTGATAAAGAAACACGACGATAGCGTGGTCGCCGGATATGACATCAATGAATTTGACACCTCAGTTTTGAGTGGGCGCACGATGGTGCAAATCGGCGGGGACGAGGGATCGGCTGAATGGGAGAGCAACCGCGCCGCAGCCAAGGGCAAGTCGAAAGCGCCATGGCTGGCGGACACTTTGGCTAAACTGGACAAAAAGAAGTCTGGTACAAAAGACAGCGCCAACAGGAAACCAACAATAAGCGCAAAAGCCGGCGCTAATGGGAAGTCCTCGGCAACCGTATCGACAACCAAAAAGGCTGCACTCACGGGGAAGAGTAAAAAAAAAGCCTAGCCGCAGCGGAAACTATTGAGCAGTCTGCCCAGCCTCCAACGGCCAAGCAGAATAACTCCGTCAATTCTCTGAAGAATCTGAAAGGCATCGCGAAGAAACCGATGCCATCCGCTATTAATCCCATGCTGGCGACTGCGGTAGAACAGCCCTTCGATGGCCCGGATTGGCTATTTGAAATCAAGTGGGACGGTTATCGCGCGGTTTCGTTCATTGAAAGCGGCAGAGTGCGCCTGGTATCGAGAAATCAGAATGAACTTACGGGACAGTATCCAGAACTCCACCCGCTGCCAAAGTTCATCAAAGCAAAATCGGCAATTCTCGATGGGGAGGTCGTTGCCCTCGACGAGCACGGCCGCTCATCGTTCAGCCTGATGCAGCAGAGGACTGGCATTCGCAGCGGAGGACGCCGCACAGCCGGCAGGCCGGATGTTCCTGTGATCTATTACGCGTTCGATCTGATTTACGTTGACGGATACGATTTGCGGCGGGTATCGCTCGAGGAACGGAAGCAGGTTTTGTCCCAGGTAATTTCTCCGGGTGAATTCCTGCGGTACTCAGAACATTTCGGCCAGGGTGTCGGCCTGTTTGAAGCGGCAAGAAAAAATGGCCTGGAAGGTATATTGGCCAAGCGCCGCAACAGTTGTTATGAGGAACGCCGCACCCGGGAATGGCTGAAGATCAAGGTAACCCAGACCGTGGACTGCGTGGTGGGAGGCTATACCGATCCTGAAGGCAGCCGCAAGCATTTTGGCTCGATCGTGCTCGGCCTGTTTAACAAGAAAGGCCAGTTAATTCACGTTGGCCAGGCTGGCACCGGATTTAACCAGTCACGGCTGAAGGAAGTTTTCGGCAGTTTGCAAGCGCTGGAGAGCCAGACCAGCCCTTTTTACGGATCGGTTGATGCCCGCCATGTGCACTGGGTCAAGCCCAGGCTGGTCGCGGAAATTAAATTTTCTGAGTGGACGCACGAGACTTCGATAGGCGGCATAAAATTGCGTGCACCCGTTTTTATGGGATTACGGGAAGATAAATCCCCGAACGAGTGCACATTTGAGGAGCAGGCATCGACTGCGCCGGTGCCGGTAAACGCAGCTACTTAATTTCCTTCATCGGCAGCAGGGCGCCGTAATCCTTGCCAGACGGGTCCACAGCCCGGGCTACGACGCCGCTGAATCCGCTGCGAAACTCCGGATACTTCGCCACCAATGCCTTCATCACCGCCGTGTCATCCTGGAATGCTTTCGCCGTATCTGAAATATCGGGCGAGTGGAATGTCACCAGCACGTCGAAATCTTTCCCCACCACGAGTGGGGCGATGGTGATCAGTTTGTACGTTTTGCCGCCGGCGGTTAAAACCACGTCGCCTGCGTCGGGAAGATCGTTCGGCTTTATGCTTTGCGCCTCATCGTAAATCTTGTCAGTTGCCAGCGTGCTCATGAAAGCTACCGGGACCAGCAAATCCCGGGCTTCAAGAAAATAAAACCAGGCGTTGTGCAGCTGGTTCCTGGCTTTAAATTCGCGGGCACGCGCGGCAAACCAGTTCCCGTCGTGCCCGCCAACCTCGGTTTGCTTGACGTTGAAACCTGCCAGTTTCCAGGCGGAGTTCTGCTGCTGCAAAACGAACGTGACCGCCCTCGGCCCCTCGAGGGAGGGAACATCCAGAATTAGAACGCCGTAATTTCCAGGCGCGAGGTTCGGGATCATGAAGACAGCGCTGTTCGCCGTCTGGCCGTTGGCTCCAAATACTCCGCAGAGAAATTCCGCGCGCTCGAGAGTCGCTGTCCCGTCCACCTTCAGCAAGTAGGGAGGCCGGACCGACGGTTGCGAAGCTGCGAGAGCCGCCTGGTTCTCCTTAACTGCACTCTCGATGCCTGAAAAGTCAGATGCGACACGGGCAATTGCGTTCTGGCGCAGTGACGCCGAATCGCCGCGGGCCGCCATATCAAAATACCGTCGCGCTGCCTCGGTTAACGCGTTACGGGTGGAATCATTTATGTCGCCAGCGGATAAACAAGTCTGACCACCTGCGTGGGCCGCAACTAAAAAAGTCAGAGCCAGCACTGTAAATTTAAGCGACGAAACTAAAGCGCTGAGGGCTGGCGAAATTCTGCGGCGTAGGTGTCCCGGTATGATCATCAAAATTCATTTTATTATGACGCTCGGAGACGCCCTCTGCCAGTGGCCAGGGGGTTTTTGAGGCTGAAGGCCGCGTGGGAATGACGCAGACTTAAAGAACGGTCAGCTTTTTCGTTTACGCGATGCAGGTTTGCGGGACGCGGTTTTTGGGAATTTTGCCTTCTTCTTGGGCTTTGACGTTTTCGGAGCTCTGCGCTTCAACTTGGCTTTTTTCTCTTGCGGCTGAACCGGGTCTGCAGGTTCCCGCTTTCCCCCTACAACCCCATCGACTTTGGACGCAACCGCTCCCATGGCGGAGCCTACGGTGCGCGCGAGTGAAGTCAGTAAATTCGAGGAAGCCTTGGTCGGCATGCAGCCCTTCTGTCCGGAGCGCTGTCTGAAGCCGCGCCCCTGAAATTTCTGGCTAATCTAGTGCGCAACCTAGCAGGGTTCTGCGTGCAAGTCTATTAGCGCCTGTGATTCTACAATTCTGAATCCGTACCGGGAACGATTAGTGAATTTTCTGCCCCCGGCACCAGAGCACGCTGCACTACAGGCGTATTCACCTGAGGATAGGTGTGGTTGAAGATTGCAAATAGAGCCACCAATATCACGAAAATCAGCAGGCTGCCCTCGGGTCCAACGGATCCCCCGGTCAACCAGCGGGAGCCATGCAACGATGAACTCAGCAAATGTCCGCGGACCAGGACGCCGCTATCGGGCACGGAATATAGATAGCTTTCTCCCCAGTCCCACGCCGCATGGAATCCCACGGCAAACCACAGAGTGCCGGTACGGCGAAGTGTCAGGCACAGAAACAATCCGATTAGCGCGGCGGCGAGGATGCCGACCCCAGTTTCGCCGGGATTTCCCAGATGAATAGCGCCAAAAGCCGCGGAAAGAATAAGGGCCGCCGGCCAGAAGTAGATTCCCTGGCTTAGGGTGAATTGGGTGTAGCCGCGCACTAGAAACTCTTCGAAAAATCCGACTAAAAGAAAAAACACACCCCAAAAAACGGCGAACTTCAGCGCGCGCTCCGGATGCAGCACGATGTGGCCAAAAAAGAAGTCGCCCAAGCCGCGCAGGCTCAGGATCAGGCAACTGATGGCCACTAAACCCCATGCAGCCCCAGTCCAGAACAGCTTCCCGAACGCTTGGTGCGCGGGCAGGCCATAAACGCCAAAGGGCCGCCTCTCGAACGCGGACATCAAGAGGGCTGGAAGAGTCACTACCGCGAGCAGGCCGGACTCACCAATCAAATCCCGCCACAACGTGTGCGATAAACCAGAAGGCAGCAAATGCAGCGCTTGGCGCAGTAAAAAATAAAACCCCACAACCAGGCTGAAATAAATCAGCAGCCGCCATCCCGCCCGCAGCCCATCTTTAGTCCGGAATATCGAGGCTGCGCTGACCTCAGTTCGTCCCTCAGCCTGTGGTTCCAACATTGGTTTCTGAAACGAGTCGCGAATCCAGCGACGGAATTTAAACCGGATTATTGTATCTCCGTTTCCGAAGCCGCCTGGCTTGGCGTTCGGTGGGAGCGCCCCAACGCCGGGAAACTTTCCGCTGGGGGCGGGGTTCTAACCTGCTGGGTAGTTATCAATTTTGGTCAAGGATTCCATGCGAAATAAAAGTCATAAAATCCTGGCAGGGGTGCTTTTAGTTGCCGGCATCCTGCTCCTGGCCGGATGCCCTCCTCGGGAAAGCATTGAAAGAATTAAAGTCGATCCCGGAAAATTCGCTGGGCGCGAAGTCACCATCGCGGGCCGGGTCACAAATGCCTACGGAGTCATGGGAAAGGGCGGATTCGAACTCGACGACGGCACCGGGCGGATGTGGGTGTTTACCAGCCGGTACGGTGTACCTGGGATGGACGCTAAAGTTGCAGTGACTGGATTAATTGAAGAGAGCGTGACGCTGGGCGGCCGCCACTGGGCACTGATTATGCGGGAGACGCGGCGAAGAGGCTAAAGTTCTCGACTACCCTCACTTGTGTAATTTGAAAAGAAGCTGTTCGCGAAAGCGACGGTGGGAAAACCTGCTTTCAGCTTGAAAGCTACGCTTCTGACTCGCGCATTTCCAGACGGCTTTGTCGCAAGTTTGTAGCTTCTTCCGGATCCATTCCAGCCTTGAGGTCTGTCTTTTCCAGGAAGTAGCGCCAACCCAGGTGCCGGTCTTCTGAACTCTGTCCGCGCTCGAACTTCATGAGCGCTGCCTCCGCATTGTCCCGGCCTTTCACAATGGCGAGGACCCCGCCCGATTCATAAGTGCGGGAGTTGTAGCGGATGACGGCGAAGGCGCCTTTTGATTCATCGGGCATACAGAAGGTTCCTTTGGAGGATTTTTGTACATGCCCGCCCCTTTTTGCGGTGGCGGGCACGCGGTATATCAAGCTGTTATTCGAGCTAAAGACCGGACGATTCTAGAGCGGCCGGACGTTCTCAGCTTGCCAGCCCTTCGGCCCTTTGGTTACGTCGAATTCGACACTCTGGCCCTCTTGCAAGCTGCGGAAGCCGCCTGCCTGGATGGCCGAGAAATGCACAAATACATCTTCGCCACTCTGACGGCTGATAAAGCCATAGCCTTTGGCGTCGTTAAACCACTTTACTGTTCCTTGTTCTGCCATTTTGTTGCTTGTATCCTTTTGATTTTATTTACGCTGAAAGGGAGTCGGAGGTACAAAGGGCAGGACCTGCTAGGTGTAGCGAGAAGCTGCTCAACAACCGATTCATATCAAACGCAACATAATTCTAGCAGAGATGCACCGCTTTGTCAGCACTTTTGCGGAGGAACTTCGGATGTAGGGGCTGTCCTCACCTGCCCTGGCCTTGTGTAGCGGCACGTGTCGTGGTTGTCAGGCCTTTGCTACAGGGTGCCAGTTATACGCGTTGCGCCAGCAGCGCCACAAACAACGCCACCGACAACGAAATCGCACCAATGCTGTTCGCCCGTACCGTCCGGTAACTCGACGGCCACGGATACATAAGGACGGCGAAAAGCGGCATGAACTTATCCGGCCATAAAAGCCCGGCCAATCCAATGGCCAGTGAAATCTGTACCAGCAGAGAAATACCCAGGTGACTCACGTAGTAACTCCGGATAGTGTCTTCGGTGGGGTCCCGTTGAACTGAGTTTGCCTTTTCCCCGCCGGAAGCGTCAACGAGAAACCAGCCCCAGCAGGTCACGATTTGTCATGTCCTTCCGGGCAGGAGTTCTCTCCATCACCTG
>JAFAWN010000388.1 GCA_019241735.1 Terriglobales bacterium | reverse complement strand
GCACCGCGCTATGATGAGTCGGTAGCGAGGCATCTGCACGATGGTGGCAACGCCCTGTTACTCGCGGACTCTGCGGAGACGTTACCGCCCGGCTGTCCGGTGATGATCCGTCCTCGCGAAGGCACTGAGCTCGACGGCCGCTGGTTTTCGAACTTTAACTGGATTCGTCCCGATGCCGAACCTTTCAACCGTCTGGCATTCACCACAATTCTTGGATTCGAATCGGCAAACGTGGCCCCGGAGTATGTAATTCAGGGGATTCCCCCAAGTGCCATGCAGGATGTACTATCCGGGATAACATTTGGGTGGCTGAACAACAATTGCGCGCTCGCCGCCCAGATGCTGGCCGGAAACGGCAAATTACTGGTCACGACTTTCCGCCTCAGCAAGTACGGTAGCGATGCATACAGCACAACTCTGCTCGATACTTTGATTCGATATATAAATGCTCCACAGTTCCAACCTCAATTTCGCCTCGAATTGTGATCCATTGAATACTAATGCCGTTGTTCGCAGCCTTAAGGCGGAATTCTCCAGGCATTTTGCCGGAGAGCCTTCTTTTTTCCGTGCCCCCGGGCGTGTGAATCTTATCGGCGAACACACCGACTATAACGAGGGATACGTTCTTCCGGCGGCCATTGATTTCGACGTCAGAATCGCGTGCGCGAAAGATGATGGAAGCAAGCTGCGCGTGTACTCGGTGCAGCAAACGGAAGACGCGGAATTGGATCTCGCTGAGAGCGACCCCCATCCCCGGCACGACTGGACCGACTACATACGAGGTGTCGAGCTGCAACTGCGGAAGGGCGGGACGTCTGTTCGCGGAGCAAACCTGGTAATCGATGGGCGCGTTCCGATGGGCGCGGGATTGAGCTCATCCGCCGCGCTGGAGGTATCCGTCAGCAAGGGACTAATGGAGTTATCCGGGCAGAGCATGAATGGGGTGGAGATGGCCAGGTTGTGTCAGCGGGCTGAAAATGAATTCGTTGGAGCGCGATGCGGCATCATGGACCAGTTTTCCTCGATTTTCGGACGCGCTGGCCACGCCATGTTGCTCGATTGCAGGTCGCTGGAACTTGAGTATGTTCCTCTCCCAAACAGCGTGTGCGTTGTGATTTGCAACACGATGGTCCGGCATTCCCTGAGTAGCGGCGAGTACAACAAGCGCCGTGCGCAGTGTGAGGAAGGTGTGCGATATTTTGCCGCGCGTCGCGATGGCGTGACTGCATTGCGTGACGTTAGTGAAAGCTTGCTCACCCAACACGGCGACAGTCTCCCGGATGTTCTTTTTCGCAGGTGCAGGCACGTGGTCACTGAAAATGCGCGTGTGCTGCGTGCGGCCAATGCTCTGAAGGCCGGGGATCTGGCGACGCTCGGAAAACTTATGTATGAATCCCACACCAGCTTGAAAGACGATTACGAGGTCAGCTGTCAGGAATTGGATATTATGGTTCATCTCGCTTCAGAAACCCCCGGAACATGGGGAAGCCGGATGACCGGAGGCGGGTTTGGCGGGTGTACCATCAGCATCGTTTCCCGGGATTCAGTCGCGGAATTTAAGTCACGAATGTCGCGGGAGTATAAATCTGCGACAAGCATCGATCCCGAAATTTATGTAACTTCCGCCGCTGAAGGCGCAGGAATTCTCACATAGCTTGGTCACTTAGTTGCATCCGTCATGCAGTCTATTGGTGGAATCAACCGTCAGTTCCCACGGGCCTGCCCTGCGGAAACCGCCCCGGACAGCACTTTCATGGCCACTTTTAGCCGGTACCTGCTTCCCTTCACGCGCATCAAAGATTTGAATGTAAATCTCTTTGCGGCACGTTTGTGGGCGTTTTGAAACTTTAGGAGCAAATTGGTCATGCAGCAAGTAGCAGGGCGCTCCCGTCTGCAATTATGGGGCGGGGTTGAATGCACCATCAATCGAGTCAATGACATATATATTGAGCAACTCGAACGCAGCGGCCATACTCGCCGGCTGTCTGACTTTGAAGAGTTCGCGACGTTAGGCATCACTGCTTTAAGACATCCGCTTCTTTGGGAGCACACCGCTCCCGACGGATTGGAGAATGCTGACTGGCGCTGGGCGGATGCATCGCTGCAGCGACTCAAGGGGCTCGACATTCCCCCCATAGTGGGGTTGCTGCATCACGGCAGCGGCCCAAGGTCAACGGATTTGCTCGACCCTGAATTCCCGCAGAAATTATCCGCGTACGCCGCCGCGGTGGCTGGCCGCTATCCCTGGGTGCAGGACTACACGCCGGTCAATGAGCCGCTGACAACGGCGCGATTCAGCGCGTTATATGGGCATTGGTATCCACACCGGCGGGACGATTTGTCCTTCGCTCGCGCTCTTCTCCATCAATGCCGGGCCATCGTCCTATGCATGCGCGCGATTCGAAATGTGAATCCCTCGGCACGATTGATTCAAACCGAAGACGTCGGGAAAGCTTTCAGCACGCCGATGCTGGCTTATCAGGCAGACTTCGAAAACGAACGGCGATGGTTTACCTACGATGTTCTATGCGGAACCGTTGATCGCCATCATCGCATGTGGCAGCATTTTGTCTGGGCCGGTATTCAGCAGTCAGAACTGGAATGGTTTCTGGACAATCCGTGTCCCCCTGACGTTATAGGGATAAACCATTATTTGAGCGGCGAGCGTTATTTGGATGAGCATCTTCGCCGCTATCCTGAGAATACCCATGGAGGAAACGGGCGGCACAGCTATGCGGATGTGTTGGCTGCGCGAGTTCTTGAGGACGGCCCCGCAGGCCCGCGCGCCTTATTAATGGAGGCGTGGGACCGTTACCGGATCCCAATCGCAGTAACCGAATGCCACAACGGTTGCACTCGCGAAGAACAGTTGCGGTGGTTCCTGGAAGTATGGCGGGCGGCGGAACAATGCCGCGATGACGGCGCCCAGATTTTAGCGGTCACTGCGTGGTCTCTTCTAGGAGCATTTGACTGGAGCAACCTTGTCACCCGCAAAGACGGTCACTACGAACCCGGCGTTTACGATGTGCGTTTTTCCCGTCCTCGACCCACTGCACTCGCGGGAATGATAAGAATGCTTTCTGCCGGGCAAGAAGCCGAACATCCCGTGCTACAGGTGTCCGGATGGTGGAAGCGGCGGCAGCGGCTGGCTTATGGTATCTCCATCAACGACAGGGGCGAAGCCACTGAGCGCCAACCCGGATGTGCTGATGATTTTGGACGCGGCTATTTTCCTTTTGCGCGGCCTGTGGTAATTGCGGGCGGAGACGGGACTCTGGGCCGGGCATTTGCCCGCATTTGCCAATATCGCGGAATCCCTTATCGCGCTCTCTCCCGTTCCGAACTCGACATTGCTGAGCCGAAGTGCGTTCAAGAAATCCTTGATACTTTCCGGCCGTGGGCGGTAATCAATGCTGCGGGGTATGTGAGTGTTGATGATGCCGAGGTGCATCCGTCGGCTTGTTTCCGCGAGAACTCGGAAGGCCCCTTTATCCTTGCCACCGAATGCGATCGGCGAAATATCCAACTGCTGACGTTCTCGAGCGACCTGGTTTTTGGCGGACCCTGGGAGGGGTCGCGCCCGTATCTCGAGCCCGACATTCCAAATCCGGTGAACTGTTACGGGATGAGCAAAGCGCAAGCCGAACAGCGTGTGTTTCAGGTGATGGAGGACGCGCTTGTAGTCCGCACCAGCGCTTTCTTCGGGCCGTGGGATAGTCACAATTTCGTAGCCATCGCGTTGCGCGAGCTAGAAGCCAGGCGTCAATTTTTCGCAGCCAGCGATATCACGGTTTCGCCCACCTACGTTCCCGACTTAGTACACGCGTGTCTAGACCTATTGGTGGATAGAGAAAAGGGCATTTGGCATCTCGCGAACGTGGGAGCAGTAACCTGGTCTGGTCTGGCGGAAAAAGCCGCTCAAGTTGCGCGAGTTTCTACGCACTCGTTGAGCCCTTGTCCGCTAGTCGGCCTCAAACTTCGGGCGAAGCGTCCTTCATACAGTGCGCTGAGCAGCGAGAAAGCCCTGCTGCTACCGTCATTGGACGATGCCCTGCATCGCTTCGCTCATGAATTTATTTTCAGCCGGGAACAAAATCTAGTAGCGGCTTGAGATGGACAGTGCAGGGAGGTTAATCAGCGGCTGCCGCAGTGTTGGTTGCCGGCTGCGCCACCGGTCTCAGCGTCTTCCTGCGATACGCCTCGTCAATCAGTGAGCTCATACGCTGCCAGGTTAGGTCCCATGATATGTGACTGAGAAACTGGTCAACTTGGGCCAAGCGTTTGGTGCAGTTTCGGGAGGCAATGGCACGTTCTGCAGCGACTACGAATTCTTCCGGCGTGGCAGCAATTTCTACCAGATCTGCCTTCTGATAAGGATCGATAACGTCTGCGATCGGCGTTGAAACCACTGGCAATCCGGCTGCAAGGTATTCAGGTGTTTTTGTGGGGCTTATAAAGCGGGTCGATTCATTTCGCGCGAACGGCAAAATCCCAACATCCCATCCTCCGAGATAGCGGGGAAGATCGCGATATTCCTTGGCGCCGAGATAGTGGATATTCGGGCGCTGCGGCAACTCGGAGGGACTGATTTTCACAATGGGCCCCGCCATGACAATCTGCCATTCGGGGCGCGCCTCCGCTACTGCGGCGAGCAGTTCCGTGTCCATACGTTCATCAATAACTCCGCAGTATCCCAGGCGCGGGTGCGGGATGGCGGCCTGATCTTCGGCGTCTGGTTGAGGTCTGCGCGCGATCTTAAAAAACTCGCGGTCAATGCTGCTGGGGAAGCAGTGTACGGACTGATGTTGCCATCTTTTGCGTTCGTAAAGGCTGCGGCCGCCGGTAAAAACCAGCTGGGCTTTGGAAAATAACTCTGATTCAGCCGCACGCAACCCCGGCGGCGCTCCTCTAAATGCAGAAAGTTCATCCATGCAGTCGTATATAACGACTCGCGGATGCAGCCGCCGCGTGAACTGAATTCCCATCGGCGTGTAATACCAGAGACCGTAGTCTTCCATGCGGTACTGGCTTAACAGGGTTTGTAACAGGGATTCCTGGGCTTTCCATATTTGCGCTTCAGCCATGCCTGCGGGAAGGTGCGGCACCACTACGCGCAGCTGATATTGCACTAGACGCACTTCGAGGGAAGGCGTTTCTACATCGAAGACCGGCTCCTCCCAAAAAAACACATTATGCTTCCGCGCGCACCGGGTCATCAAATGCTGCGGGCGCTGAAAAACAAAATTCCAGCGCAAATGTGATAGAACCAATAAATTCATGGCTAAATGTGTGGACCGGTTTCAAAATTACCGGCCATTTTTCATCAGGCAATTCCCGCGGGAAATGCCTGAGAAGTTCAACATGATTGAGAGACGTACGACAACAAGTACCAGGCTTTAACTCGCATCCAGCCGCAGACATCGCGTCGGAAGGATGCGACGGCGGCTGGGATGGCTGTACCCGAGCGAAACCCGCAATCTTAAGCGGTTAACATTGCTGTTATACCATCCCAACTAATGCCGGACAATCAGGTATTACCTGTAATGAACATAGAGTTTTTGTCACAAAATGCCGCGGTAATGATCGATACCGTACATTCCGCGTGAATGATCGGCTGCCATTATCTGCATCCAATGCTGGAAAATAGCACGATTAATCTAAACTCGGATGGTTAAGACACTTTATGGCACAAAGGCCGGGCAAATCTCAACGTGAAAAATCGCAGGATTCCCTGGGCAAAGTCAGCACAACATCAGTCTGGGCTGAGACCGCCCCGAACTTGGCGATGCCGGGACTGGACACAAACGCGGAGGCGGATGTGTGCGTCGTTGGAGCTGGTATAGCCGGGTTGACGACCGCTTATAAGCTGGCCCGTGAGGGGAAGTCCGTGATTGTCATTGAGAAGAACGGAATCGGCGCCGGAGAGACATCGCATACCAGCGCGCACCTTTCCAATGAAGTAGATGCACGCTATGTGGAGATTGAGCGCTTGCACGGCGCAGAGGGTGCAAAACTTGCAGCCGACAGCCATGGTGCAGCCATTTCCGAAATTGAACGGATTGCAAAAGAAGAAGAAATCAACTGCGATTTTGAGCGCCTCAGCGGCTATTTGTTCCCCGGAGTCAAGGGCTCCGAAAAAGATCTTCAGGAGGAATTTGAGGCCGCTTCCCGCGCAGGTATGGACGTCTCCCAAATCAAGGACCCGCCTCTGGACTTGAAGCTCGGCCGGTGTCTGGAATTCAGGCGTCAGGCGCGCTTCCATCCATTGAAATATCTTTCGGGGCTCAGCAAAGCCATTGTCCGCAACGGCGGTCGTATTTATGGCGACACCGAAGCTAAGGAGATAACTGGAGGACCATCGGCCAAGGTTGAAACGAAAAACAAAAAGAAAATCACTGCACGCGCAGTAGTGGTGGCAACAAACACCTCCGTCAACGACTGGGTGAAGATGCACACCAAACAGGCCGCCTACCGAACCTACATTGTTGGGATCCCCGTCCCTAAAAATTCAATTCCCACTGCGTTGTTCTGGGACATGGAAGAGCCATTTCATTACGTGCGCACAGTTCCAAGGGAAGATAAAAACGCCGGACAAGAAATTCTCATTATCGGCGGCGAAGATCACAAGACGGGCCAGGCCGAAGAACTCGAAAATCGATTTGCGCGTTTGAGAGCGTGGGCGCGAAGCCATTTCCCGGGGCTGGGTGAACCGGAATTCCAGTGGTCTGGGCAGATTATGAACAGCATTGATGATCTGGGGTTTATCGGCCGCAATCCCGGCGATGAGGACAACATCTATATATCGACTGGGGATTCAGGCATGGGCCTCACTCACGGGACTATCGCCGGGATTCTCATAACAGACTTAATTATGAGGAGGGAGAATCCTTGGGCGAGACTGTACGATCCCTCGCGCAAGCCGCTTCGGGCTTCCCTCAAGTTTGCGGAGGAAAACTTAAACGTTGCGGGGCAGTATGCAACGTGGGTGACGCCGGCGGAAGTGGATAGCCCGGAAGAAATCAAACCCGGAACGGGCGCAGTATTACTAAAAGGTCTGTCCAAGGTTGCAGCGTACCGCGACGAGGCAGGAAAATTGCATCGGCACTCTGCGGTCTGTCCGCACCTGGGTTGCATTGTCAACTGGAATTCAACTGAGCGCAGCTGGGATTGTCCCTGCCACGGTTCGCGGTTCGACCCTCTGGGCAAAGTGCTTAATGGCCCCGCTGTAGATCCGCTGGGGCCGGCGGCTAAATAGCCGCGCGTCGGCATTCGCCCGGGTGCCCGAATCTTCAGAAGCTGTAGCGCGCTCCAATCTGCATGACCCGGGGCTGGCCTTGAATCTGTGTGAAATTAGACCAGTCCGGCGGCGGGCTTAAATGGTTGAGCCCGGGATCTTGGGAAACAGCGAAGTCTGTAATGCCAGTCAGGCTCTGAGTGTTGGTGACGTTAAAAACATCCCAGCGCAGTTGAAGCTGATGGTTTTCGTTCCACGGCATCTTGAAGGACTTGCCCAAGCCAAGGTCAAGGTCAAAGTATCCGGGGTACCGAAGGTAATTTCGGGGGCCATTTTCACCTGGATACGCGTTGCGGAAACTCTGATAAACCTGAGTGATATCGCAATTGCCAAATAGCTTCGCCGGTCCACTCGCCGGTTTGCTGGGACATGAGTGGATTGGCGCCGTGGGTGTAGAAGTTGATTGTACTTCCCAATTCGCCGCCCATTGGGCCTCATCATACGGAGATGTTCCTGTAGGCAATCCGGTGTTCCACCGCACAATACTTGACAATTGCCAGCCCCCCAGGAACGCATCGAGCGTTCGGCCAGAAGAATTCAGAAACGCGTGGCCTTTACCCAGCGGCAGGTCCCAAACTACATCAGCGTTTATGCTATGCCGGACATCGAAATCCGAGTTCGCATAGTTCCCCCGCTGCTGAAGGGAATTGACAATAAACGCGCCGTTGCTGCCGCTGTTGTTGCCGTAAGCGCCTTCACTTTGCAGTCCAGAGGCATCATCAAGGGAGTGTGCCCAGGTGTAATTAAAATCCATGGTGAGATCGCGGATGCGTTGACGCAATGACACCGTGAGCGCGTTGTAATTTGAATTTCCAATCGTCGACCAAGCCGATAGCGCACCAAATTGAGGCTGCATGAATCGAGTAGCCGCGGGGTTGCCGCCGGCGTTGGCGGCCAGGGCTAAATCAATTTCCGCTTGGACATCGGTCCAGTCATTTCCCGAAAAGAAGCCCACGTTGGACGTTTGGTATCCCAAAAATGCCTGGGCGTTGGTCCAGTTCGGGTCAAACCCTCCCATAGTTTGGGTGGGGTCTGCCGGCAGCCCTTCATAGTTGTTGAGAATCTGTGCCAGGTGCGCCGGGAACATATCGTTGAAGTATTGATTAATGTTCGCCGGCAATAGAGAGGGTATTTGCGAAATGGGTACGCCTTGCTGGCGCAATTTTTCCAGCGCCGTGCCCGCGGTATACCAGTCAACTCCATTATTGGGGTCGCGCAAATTATTAAACTGGGCGATATCCCGACGCGCCAGCAAACTGCGCCCTGCACGGCCGATGTAGGATACAGAAATCGTCGCCCCCTTGGGCAATTCCCGCTCTATGGTGAAGTTCCAAACGTATTCGGTGGGCGAATGTAAGTTTGAATCCAGCGACTGCTCGATGCGCTCCCCAAAGGTGTTTATGCCGTCCAGCGAGCTAAGTTGAGCTGGCAACACCAGACTGGTCGGAACGGTGCCGCCGGCAGTACCAATCAACGGCCTGACTGCCTGCCCGAATCCTGTAAATAAGGGGCCCAGCGGCTTCCCGTTGGCAGTGGTGACATCGTAGGTGTTTGCGTGGTTAAGGAAATTTTCCACGAAGCCGATACTGGTGTTCAAATCGAAGTCCACAGCAAGGGCCTCGCCAAAATAATCATTATTGATGGCGTACCCGCCACGCAGCGATGTTTTGCCGCCATCTGGAGACCATGCAACCGCGATCCTTGGCTGGAAGTTATTCTTGTCCCAGTTATACATCGGCTTGCGGCCATTGGCCGGACCGGAAAGGTCCAGCGAGATTGGCTGCACGTAATTCTGCCCCATTTGACCGGCCGCGACTCGTTGCGCAAGGTATTGCCCCAACGGGATGGTAGGCTGAACTTGGAACCCATGAGTCTCGTAAACTGGCCGCTCGAGGCTGTACCGCAATCCCAGGGTCAATGTCAGGCTGGGTTTAATCTTCCAGCTATCCTGAATGTATTCGTCGTAAGCCTGGGTGGCAAAATCCCGGACTGAAGGCGTGCCGGTCGGCTGCAGACTGCCATCCTTGGCAAACGTAAAAAACGCCTGAAGTTGCGTGAACCGTCCTATGATCGCGGTTGCAGCGTTTCGAACTTCGCTGGTGGAGGCAAGTAGGGGGACGCAGGTGCCGCTGGAGCAGTCACTAGCGCCCGGCAGGTTGTTAGCATCGAGATAATTTTGAAAAAGGCCGTACACATTTGTGCCCGAGCCTGCGTAAAACGAGGGATTGGTCTCGGCGAAGTCGTATGCATCAACGTAGTCGGTCCGCTGGTTGTTTATCTTGCGGATGTTGCCGCCAAACTGAATCGTGTGCTTGCCGTGAATCCAAGACACATCATCGGTGAAGTTGTGGACCGGAACGACTTGATCCAATGGATGAGTCTCTCCATTGGGCTGAAAAACGAAACGGAAATCGGTATCGTTTCCGGTGCTGTCCCCGGTTTGGCTATACGCCTGACGGGTTAAACCGTAGCGGAAATTATTTACCCAATTGTTCCCTATGGTCCAGGTGTGTCCCACAGCTATGCCCCAATTGTGTTCCCATATCTGCGGCGAGATGTCGCCCGGCAGCCACTGCGGCAGGGTTTGGTGGTCATCCTGTATCTGCAGCCTGGCGAAGATTGTCTGGCTCTTGCTCAAGTTATAGTCGAACTTTGCGGTGTTCGAGTTTAATAGCATGGGCGTGGGCGCGTTGAACCGATAACCGCCGGTGTTAATCTGGTCTCCGTTGGTGACGTCGTTGGCTGGATACTTTGCTGCCGCCGCAGACAGTGCCGCTAACGCGGCGGGATTAATACCCGCTTCCGAGTACACCTGTTGCACTTGCGCCGCGCTCAAAGAGGCCGGCAGTACAGTGGCGCATGACGGGTCAGTGCAATATTGATAATTGATGATGCCCTGGCCCAGAGTTGCCAAGGGCACAACCCTGCTTTCACTGTCGCTGCGTGCATCGCGGCGTCCGGCATAATCGTAGAAGAAGAACAATTTGTCTTTGACGATCGGCCCGCCGAGTGCGCCTTCGAAGGTGTTGCGCTGAAGCGGTGGAACAGCAACTGCGGGGGTCGCATGATTGTTGAACCAGTTATTGGCGCTGAATCCGCGCGAGCGGTAGAACTCCGATGCTGCTCCGTGCCAGTTATTTGCTCCCGATTTCGTCACGATGTTGATCTGCGCACCGGCCGACCGCCCCTGATTGGCGTTTCCATTGGCTGTGGTTACGCGAAATTCCTCGACTGCGTCAGAGTTGAGGCGCAAGACCGGGCCGGTGGTGATATTACCCCGGTCATTGTCCAGCCCTCCAACTATCAAATTGTTGGTGCTGCGGGGGATTTCCGCGTTGCCGGTTTGTGCATTGTTAATGTCAACTCCATCCAACGTCACATTGGACTGGTCCGCTCTGGCTCCGGTGACGTATCCCTCGCGCGTCGATCCCGGCTGTAAGCTGAGAAGATCAATCACGTTTCTGGCCTCGAGTGGCAGTTGGGTAATCTGCTGCGAGACCAGCACGTTGCCCAGAGTGGCATCTTCTGTATTGATCAGATTCTCCTGCGCTGACGCTTTGACCTCGACAGTTTCATTGGCGCCCCCCAACTCTAACTGCACATTGGTTTCGGTAGGCTTGCCGACCTGCGCTTTCACATTACTGACGATGTTCGTCTTGAAGCCCTTCGCGTCCACTACCAGGCGGTACTCGGCGGGAATGATCAGGTCAAAAATATAATTCCCGGTGTCGTTTGAGACCGTAGTGCGTTCGGTGTTCGTTTCTACATTAGTGAGTATGACCTTGGCGTGGGCCACAACGCGGCCTTGCGGATCGGTAATGGTGCCGCGAATGCTTGACGTGCCAGTCTGACTGAATGCCGAAAATGACAGCAATGCGCTGACAAAAATTACTAGGGAAAACGAACGCATGGGGTCTCCTGTCGCCTGGGGTTGGTGAGCGCGATACCGCGCCTTATCACTTTGGGACGGTATTCTGAACCTATTCCACAGAGTTTTGCAACCTTAATTTAAAAAGAAGTGAGAACGGCGGGGAGATTGGTATGGGATCGAACGAAGGGATGATGCGCTAGTCACGCCGATGTGAGCGGAAGGAGGCCGCTCCGGCATTCACGAGATCAGAATCTCAATTGGTTGAGATGGTGAAATTCACCGTGATGCGCGCCTGGGTTTCGACGGGCTGCCCGTTTTCGAAATAGGGCTTGAAGTGCCACTGGGTGACTGCCTCGCGCGCCGCGGCGGAGAGGATGGCCGGTCCACTTACAACTTTCAAATCCTGAATAACACCAGTCTTGCCGATCAGGGCTTGTAGCACGACCGCGCCCTGGACTTTCATTTGCCGCGCCAGCAGTGGATAGTCCGGCTGCACCGGATGGGAAACCACCTGGGCGGCCTGGGGCGATAACTGGACTCGTCCCGAGGTGTTCGCGGCAACTGCCACCTCGCGATTTGGCGGAGCGGACGACTTGTTGTCAACCGCGGGCGCGCTAGTGGCAGCCGGCGCTTGGAGGTTAACTTTTACTGAGTTGCTTCCCGCCTGCACATTGCGATGCTGATCACCGGCGACGACTTCAATCTCAAGCGGCGGCAGGACGGCCCGGGTAGCAGCCGTCATAACAGGTCCTGCGGCGGAGTCGGGAGTTGGA
>JAFAWN010000359.1 GCA_019241735.1 Terriglobales bacterium | reverse complement strand
TAGACGGTCTTTGTTCAGGCCCAGCGCGGCCTTTGCCTTTAATATCCGCAGCACCGACGCATCCAGTCGAGCTTGCGGAATTTCGCCACTGTGGATGGCTTCCACCACGGCCCTATACGAGGCATCGAGATCAGCAGGAATCAGCAGCAAATCGTTTCCGGCCTTGAATGCGTCCACTGCCGCGCGACCAATGTTGTCTGCGTATAAATGCGTGAGTCCCGCCATGTCTAAGGCGTCGGTGACGATAATTCCGCCAAACTTAAGGCGGTTTCTGAGTAAATCGGTAACGACCGCCGGCGACGTCGTGGCGACGTGATTGGGATCGGGGTCGAGGGCCGGAACGGTAACGTGCGCGACCATTATAGAGTCCACTCCAGCCGCGATCGCTTCCCGGAAGGGCGGAAGCTCGACTGATTCCAGGCGTGCGATGTCTCCGCCAACTTTCGCCATTCCAAGATGTGAATCTGTGGCCGTGTCTCCATGGCCCGGGAAGTGTTTGGCAGTAGTAAACATCCCGTTGGCCCGAGCGCCCCGGATATAAGCTGAAACCAGATCGCCTACCTGTTGCGGATTTTCGCCGAATGACCGGGTGTTAATAATGGGATTAGCGGGATTTGAATTCACATCGGCAACCGGAAAGAAATTCCAGTGCACGCCTATGGCGCGGGATTCCTGGGCCGTAATGCGGCCGGCAGCTTCGGCGTAATCCAGGCTGGCGGCGGCTCCGAACGCCATCGCATGCGGGAACACGGTTACGCCGTTGAGCCGCATGGAGGCTCCCCGCTCAAAGTCAGCAGCGATCAGCAGCGGCAGTTTGGAATCCTGTTGCAGGCGGTTGAGCAATGTGGCCGCTTCATAGGGCTCATTTTTATAAAGAAATGGCGGCTCAAACCGGACCGTCATGGCGAATGAGCCGATGTGATACTTGCGCATCGTATCGCGGAGTTGCAGGTACTCGGGGCTACCGATATTCATGAACTCTGCGCGGGTCCAGATCATGAACAGCTGGCCAACTTTTTCTTCGATTGTTAGTTTGCGGAGAGTTTTTTGAGCCCAGGCCTCCCCGGCGTGGTCCAGATGGACCGGCCCGACAAGTTGACGCCTATCTTTTGCGAAGCCTGGCAGTGTAAGAGAAAATAGAAGGAGTAGAAAGCTCAACCGTCGATACATCACCCGAAGATAGCATGAGAGACGGCTGCATTCAGGCGCTGACTGCCGGACTCAGATGGTTGTCTCGTAATGCTTCTTCGACCATTGCAATCGCCTTTTCTTGGACACCCGGGTCGTCGCCGAATCCGGCGAGGTAACTGACGTACTTCTCGCGACTAAACCAGGTAATCTGCCGCTTGGCGTAATTGCGATGGGCCTGTTGGGCCGCCAGCAGAGCGCTTGGGGTGTCCACTTCCTGGCGAATGATCTGAAGCGCCTGCTTGTAACCAATCGACGTTATTGGATACGCTGAATCGCCATACTTCTTCAACAGGCGCTGAGTTTCTTCCACCAAACCGGCATCGAACATCTGTTGTGCCCGTTGGTTGATTCGGGTATAGAGAGCTTCACGGCCTGGCTTCAGCCCCACGCGCAGGATGCGGAACCCGGTGAGTGGATCGCGACCCTGGGCCCACATCTTTGATATCGGTTGACGCGCAGCCAGGCAAACTTCAATGGCGCGCATCAATTTCGCGGTGTCGTTGGCGTGCATCTTCGCTGCAGCCGCGGGATCCAGCCGTCGCAGCACGCGGATCAGATAGCCGGGAGCCCTGCGGTCCGCAAGCCGTCGCAGCCGGGCGCGTAATTCCTCGGAACGCTGGGGTCCCGGGAAGAGTCCCTCCAACAAGGCCCGAAGATAGAGGCCGGTGCCCCCGACTACGACAGGCATTTTTCCGCGAGCTTTGATTTCCTGGAGCACCGTACGCGCCTGACGCGCGTAGCCGCCCGCAGTGACGTACGTGGAAGGGTCCGCGCAATCCAGCATATGGTGCACAATGCGTTGGCGGTCGAGAGGCCCCGGTTTCGCAGTGCCAATTTCAAAATCGCGATACAGCGCTACGGAATCGCAGCTCACTATCTCGCCGTGAAACCGCTCAGCAAGAGCCAGGGATAATGCGGTCTTGCCGCTCGCAGTTGGTCCGAGAATGACCACCAGCAGGGGTTCGGTTTCCACGTTAGCGTGCCTTCCAGGAGATGGCCGGCCAGTAGCGAATGATTGCGATTATGAGGATGACCATTGCGGCCACCAGCAATCCCGCTGCTTCAGTGCCACGAATTCGTACGCGGGCCGCAGAAGATGATCTCGCAGCGGGCAAGGGCTTCGGGATTCGGATGAATCTGACGCGGTCACATAAATATTGTAGCCCGGGGGAGGAAAAGCGCTACTGGAGCTCAGCTTTGTCCGGATTGTAAAAAAAGTGGAAGCGCAGGGCCAGATACTTGCCGCCAAACTCAGCTGGCAGTGGTGGGAATGGGTTGGATCCGACAATACCGCCCCAGGCGCCGCGGTCGAGGGCCACATCGCCTGAGCTGCTGATCAGCTTCATGCCCTGAACGGTACCGTCTTTCATGATGGCGAACTCGATCGAAACTTTGCCGCGCTTCATCAATGGGGCTCGCGCCGCTTCGGGAATCAGTCCGTACCAGTTTTCACGCACGTCATGCAACACCCGGGAAAGGTATGGGCCGAAATCGACGCCCATGGTGTCGCTCATGATGTCCAGAGGACCTACAGCCGCCTTGGCTTGCCGGCCGTCCCCAAGACCGAAATCGCCGCTATCGCCGCCGTATCCACCGCGGTTGATGGCGGCCGCGCGGGCAGCCTGTTCAATCAACGAACCCGGAGAAATCCCGCCGCTGCCAAAACTCGGTTTAGGTTTCTCCACTGGCGTTTGCAGCTTTGCTGTCTGGTCCCGATTGCTGATGACCGGCGGCGAAGGTGGTGGCGCCGCAGCCTGCGACTGCTGAGCCGACGATTGCGGTGCAGGCGAGGGAGAAGATGGGGCCGGTTGGGGCTGGGCAGAAGGAGCACCCTGGCCGGGGCGGCCGCGGCGTCCACTATCCAGCAGCTTTTTCAGCTGCTCACGATCGGGCAGCGGGGTCTTACTCATCGCCGTTCGATCTTTGTCGGAAATTATATCGGTCTCTCTATGCTTGGTGATCTTCTGCGCATCCGGAGGCATCTCCAGGTAAGTCAATTCTTTTTGCCGCGACACGTCGTTGGGACTGACAACCATCACTGCTCGCCGGGGAAAATACTTCTCCAGCTTCGGAGAATTCACGATCAACGTGATAAGTGCCAGATGGACTGCAACTGAAATCCAGAATGCTTCCCGTTTGCGCGACCGTGATAGGTCATCCTGCAGGTGCAACAACAGCGTGGGCACTTCGCGGATCTCACGATATGCGGATTCCCAGTGCCGGCTGTCGTATAAATCGCTGCTGAGGTCGTTCCGCCGCGGACGGGCAGGATCAGAAGTTAAAGGACCTGGCGGAATTTGGGTAACCGGCATGAACTGGCGACCAGTGCTCAGTGGATAATTAGACACTCCCTGCCAGCCATTAGTTGTAAATCGCTGACGGGGCCACTCACAATTTAATACTCAAGAAACAAAACGAACTTCTACCTGTATTCTCGCATCTTTCGCCGCAAACCGCGAAGACATGAAGGTTCAAGCACTTGTGGGTTGCTCCCAAGTTGACAATAGTGTAGGCGCGCTGCGTCTGGGGCTTACAAAAGTTGACAATTCTCTCGGCGGGGCTCAGTCGCCGGCATGAAGGGAATCAAGGCGAACCTTGCTGCCGTGCTGGTTGATGGCTGCCACGACGGCGAGGGCGGCTTCGAGCGCGCGCTTGCCCTCCACCAAGGAAACAATCGGTTCGGACCGCTCGCGCACTGCATGAATGAACGATTTCAGCTCCGCATGCAGAGGTTCTTCGGTAACTATTGGAGGCTTGAAGACCTTGATCTGGGGATTGGCCGATGGCGTTCCTGGATTTTTACCGTCCGCATCAATGCTGAATACGAGTACTTCCTGCCGGCTGTAATCCACAGAAATATACTGTTGGGGTTGAAAAAAGCGGAGCTTGCGTACGCGCTCGGTTGAGACCCGGCTGGCGGTCAAGTTCGCCACACAGCCGGATTCAAATTCCAGCCGCACGTTGGCGATATCGATTTTCGGAGAAAGTATTGGCAGCCCAACCGCGCGAATCTCCCGGATAGGAGATTTGACGAAGGAAATAACAACGTCCAGATCGTGAATCATCAAATCGAGGACAACATCTACATCCAGCGAACGCGGACTGAACACGCTCAGCCGGTGAACCTCGAAAAACATGGGCTCAGTAACCAGAGGAACCGTCCCGCGGATCGCGGGATTGAAGCGTTCCAAATGGCCTGCCTGGGCGATGCGTGCATGCTGTGCCGCGAGGTGGATCAGTTCGTCCGATTCGCTCAGCGAGGCGGCTATTGGCTTCTCGATCAGTACGTCCACGCCCGCCGCCATGAGATTGCGTGCAACGGCACTGTGGTGGACCGTAGGCACAGCGATAGTGGCGGCGTTGGTTTCGCCGTAAGTTGAGAGAAGATTCTCAACCGAACCAAAAGCGCGGCAGCCAAACTCGCGGGCGACGCTATCAGCCCGTTCGGTATTGGTGTCCACCACGCCAATCAGCCGCACCGCTTCAGCTTCATCAGCGAGCTGGCGGTAAACGCGCGCGTGATGGCGACCGAAAGCTCCGGCTCCGACGACGGCTACGTTGATGAGCTGGCTTTTCACTTGCTGAGGCTTTCCGTGTAGTCTTTACGACTGCTAAGCCGCCACAATCGTAATGCGATGGTCATTCGCGGCCGCGATGATGTCCTCGCCGTCAACGAAAAGGCACTTGCCGGCATCTACGGCAAGGCAGGTGGCGCCGGCTCGATGCATGACCTGAATGGTTTTCATCCCAACCACCGGGACATCGAAGCGCATGTCCTGCTGCGGTTTGGAAATTTTTACAACGGTCAGCTCCCGCCTCAAGGTCGAAGCACTGTCGCCGAGGGACGACATGATCTGCCCGGCGCGCTCGATGGTGGCATCGGTACCTTCCATCGCCTCCAACGCGACGCAAGAGTTCTCTGCTACGACTACCGTTTGCCCAATGTCAAACTCCGCCAAATGACGAGCAACCGCGCGCCCATAAGTGATGTCTTCTTGTTCTTGGTCTGTGGGAGTGCGCTCCGTTAATACGCCCCCGCGAACCAGCAGCGGCTCAAGCAGTGACGTAGAGTTTTGCAACGCAATGCCTTCGTCTCCCAAAACCTTCGCGATCGCGCCCAATAGGGCATCCGTGTTTCGGGAACGAAGCGAAAGCAGCAGTTTGGCCAGGCGCCAGTCAGGCTTGATGCTCGAAAAGATTTGCTTATGCTTGACCTGGCCGGCCATGATCGCGCGGGTCACCCCTTCGCGCTTGAACGTCTCAATTAGTTTCGACAACTCCCCAAGTGAAAGCCAGTGGACCGACGCCGCGCCGTGCGAACCAATTTCGGCCGCCGCCTCCTCTTTGATGGCCGCCACTACAACCTCGAACCCCCGAGTTCGCGCGGCATCGAGCACCAGCAGCGGAAAACGTCCATTACCGGCGATCAGCCCCAGGCGCTTTCCCGAACTCTCCTTGGAATTTGCCGCGTGCACTTACTTAATCACTCCGCGTTCAGACGCTTCGATGAAGCTGATCAGCAACTGCACGTCTTCACCGATCTCAGGTTCCGATTTCAATTTTTCCAGGGCCTGCGAAGTGTTCAGTTTGGACGCAAGCAAAAGTTTGAAAGCGTGGTGCAGTTCAACAATCCGTTCTTTGCTGAATCCGCGGCGTTCCAACCCAATGGCATTCAGGCCATAAGCGTGCGTATTCCGCTCGGCGGCAGTCTTGGAAAATGGCAGGACGTCTCTGGTGATGGTGGTTCCGCCGCCAATGTAAGCATGCTTCCCGATGCGCACAAATTGGTGCACCGGGCACAGCGCGCCTACCACCGCCCAATCACCAACACTTACATGTCCGCCAAGAGTGGCAGCATTTGCCAGAATCACATGATCGCCAATGGAACAATCGTGCGCAACGTGCGCGTAAGCCATGATCAATGCAGAACTGCCGATGCGAGTGACACCGCCGCCTTTTTGCGTCCCGCGATTAATCGTGACAAATTCGCGGATCTCATTATGCGATCCCATTTCCAGGCGGGTGGGCTCTCCGCAGTAACTGATGTCTTGCGGCGCAAGACCGATTGAGGAAAATGGATAGAACCTATTCTCCGCGCCAATTCGCGACGGGCCTTCCATAATCACGTGAGAGATAAGAGAGCATCCCTCACCCAGTTCAACCTGTGGGCCAATCACACAATAAGGACCCACCGTGCACGAGGAAGGAATTTTTGCGCCCGGATCAACGATGGCAGTCGGATGAATGTTCATCGATCGTGGAAAATGAGCATGATTGAAACCGGCTGCCCCGGCTCAGTCTATTCTGTCGAATCCCCGCCAGTCCCGTTATTCTCCCGCGCACCGCCGCGCCCTCGCGCCCGGTCCACAAGTTGGCAGGTCACGGTGGCTTCGGCTACACGCTTCTCGCCGACGTATGCTATCCCATCCATGCGGGCGGCGATCATGCGGGGAATGGCGCGCCATCCAGTCACCTCAACCTCCAGCCGCAATTGATCTCCCGGCACCACCGGGCTGCGAAAGCGCGCACGATGGATGCCGGTGAACATCATTAACTTATCGCTGCGATCATCGACCTCGGTCAGCAACAATGCCCCACCGGCTTGCGCGATGGCCTCAACAATAAGAACGCCCGGCATAATCGGCAGATCAGGAAAGTGGCCGGCAAAAAAAGGCTCATTGATGGATACATTTTTAATCGCAATAATCCGCTTTTTGCGTGTCAGGTCGATTACGCGATCGATCAGAAGGAAAGGGAAGCGGTGAGGCAGTATACGCAGGATGTCATGAATGTCGAGCGTCTTCGCAGCAGGCGTGCCGGACGCAGCTTGAGTCAGTTCAGTCATTGCACTCGCATCAGGAGCGAAGATTATACTTCACCTGCACCAGGCGGTCTCGACACCCTGAGGTCGGCGTTTCTAAATATTGAACATCCGGTACACCGCAGATGGTTTTTGCGATTCGAGAAGGGTAATGGCAACGTTGTGGACCGGGACCCCTCCCGGTGTACGCCCGTCGGGAGTTCCGCGATGCGCGTGGCCATGCACGACCAGGTCTGCCCCGTGCCGGTCGATCACTTCAGCCAACCTCGAAGTGCCCAGGAAAGGATAAATCTCGTTGGCTTCGCCCTCCACGGTGGCGGCGATAGGGGCGTAATGCAGGACAACCACGCGCTTTGGGGTCCGCAGTTGCGACATGGCGCGTTCAAGTTTCATCGCCTCATCCACCGACGCACGGACAAATGCCTTCACCTCGGGTTCGCCGAATCCAGTCAGGATCCCCCGTCCGAACCCTCCTAAAAATCCCTTCGTGCCGGCAAAGCCTACGCCATCACGCTCGTACGCGCTGCCGTCGAGCACTTTGATACCTTCCGCGGTCAGGATGCGCATCAATTCCGACTCCTGACCAGATTCATAGTCATGGTTCCCCAGCACTGCGATAGTTGGGACTCGTAACCGCACCAATGCGTTAACCAGAGGTTCCATCTCCTCGGCTTTGCCGAAATTGGTCAGGTCCCCGGCTAAAACAAAAACATCCGCTTCATCTCTGACTTTGCTTAACTGGTCCTGGAGGATGGAATAACGCTGCTGGGTAAAGTGAAGGTCGGCGGTAGCTGCGATTCTCATGTGATTCTTATGGTAGTCGCAGATTATCCGGCAGCTTCCTGGCTGGATTCCCCACCGGCAGGTTTGTTGTCAGCTGGTCCGTTTTCACTTTGCTGGACGGGCTTTCGGATTTCTCGCAGCCGACGCCGGCGCGCTTCTTCCAGAACGTCATCCAGCCCCCACTCATTCACATCGATGGCAAACATATTATTATCGACTAAGCTCCCCCGAAAGCGCGCATTGGAATCAGGGTTGCTGACGTCTGCCAGGAGTCGTCCCAGGAGGTCCTTCCACAGGGATGCCGGTACGTAGTCGCTCTGCGCCGGATATACGTAGTGAAACAGCATAAGCTCCCATAGCAGCATCTCCCAGTTCTCTCCCGACAATTGAACGATACGGTCCCAGTTAAGCGCGCCTTGGGTCCCGTAAATTACGTGGGCGATGTCTGCTCCATCAAAGCGCTCGCGTCGGACGACAAACAGCTTCGAAACCAACAATTCCTCCGCAGCGAGCACTCGAGTTTTTACTCCATAAACCTCAGCTGGTTTCGCGTTCGCGATCCAGGAGTCATCCACCACAATCACCGCATTGCTCATGCCTGTGATCAGATCAACGAAGAAATCATCGCGATGGGCTTTAAACAACCACACCGGATCGCACACTTCACATTCGAAACCTCGCTGCTGCAATAGCGTCAGAGCCACCTTGGAATTCTGCGCGGTCAGAAAAATGTCAAGATCTTTGGTCCAGCGGCAGATCCCGGTGTGGACCTGAAGCGCGAATGCCCCGGAGACGGCGAAAGGTACACGGTCTTCTTCCAGGATCGCGAGTACTTCGCGGAAAAGCGCTTTCTGCTTCTCTGGAATTTCATGGGGGGTGGAGGAGGTTACGGGGAGCTGCTCCGGTGATGAATGCGCATCGGACACCAGCACTTCGATGTGCTTTCGCAGCCGCCGGTTGCAGAGCATCAGGAAGGATGCTCCGAAATTCATCGTTGCTTAAAGAAAATCGCCGCTTAAGGAAAAACGGCCAGGGCTGTCGAATCCCTGGCCGTTGATTAGCAGTTTGCTGTGGTCATTGCTGAGGATTATTGGATTGAACGGAATACTTGCCTACGGCCTCCAGGAAAGGATTGGCGCTGCTCGGAGGCGGTACCTGGCCACTGAGAATATCCTGGAAAGAAACCATTTTTCCGTAGAGGACGCGGGTCTCATCTTTGTCCTGCGAGATGGCCGAGCCGCTCAGATCGATTCCGGCGAAAACCCCTCGAGCCCGCGAGTAGGTCAATATTTCCGCATTCATTTTCCAATCCGTGCCCGCAGCGGCGTCGCGTCCGACCGGTCCTGCCGCCGCCGAAGCGTCCGCACCGACCTTGAATTTGCTTGAAAGCAGGTGCTGCATTCCCTGTTCGTTGGTAATAATCATCACCAGGTCAATTGCTTGACCCCCAAGTTGCAATCCCCAACTTCCGCCGGTGATGGTAATCGGAGCCACCGCGCTCCATCCGTTCGCCGTGCGGCAAGTGGCAACTCCCTTACCATGATTTCCTCCAAACCCGATGGCAATCTTCACCATCGAGGGAATTACCGCGATACACTTCGCGCCACTCATAATCTTGTCTGGAATCGCTTTTTCCGGCGTGGCCATGATTTCATTGAGTACGTGCGCTGCATTGTCAATTCGCTTATCAATATCGGACTGGTCTTTGTCGTCTGCCGCCCAACTGGTGGCGCTCAGCATGGCTAAGACTGCGAGGGCCGCTAAAAACGCCCGGCCAATACCAAGTTCTGACTTCATCGAAATTGCTTTCATATGACTACTCTCTTCTGTGCTCGTCCTGGGAGCACCTGGGGAATTTGCTTGTTCAGCAATGCTAGTTTTTCGCGCGCTTCGATTCCATCCGGTGGACGCTGTAGATTCCGGCGCTTATCTGATCATAGGTTCGCGACCACATCGATTTCGCCGCGCTTCTCTTCCACTTGGACTCTAACCGTGTCCGCCTGGCGTTCGAAAAACAAGTCCACTGACCCGGAGCCGCATTGCAGCCCTTTCACCCATAAGTGCGGAATCCCCTCGGGCAAACATGGGCGATCAAAGGCAACTCGGTTGTGGGCGCCTTGCACGGATATTCCCAGGCATGCCTGCACTACCATGAAGACTGCCGCGGCCGCCCAAGCCTGCGGAGAGCAGGCCACCGGATACAAAGTGGGTCCCTCCCGGGCGCGGCGTTCCAACCCGCAAAACAGTTCGGGCAGGCGTTGAAGATCGACGTGGCTGCTTAAATCAAGGAGCCCGAGCAGCACCCTTCCAGAATGCTTTATAAAGCCGTAGGCCGCCAGCCCCGCCGCAATGATTGCATTATCGTGAGGCCAGACCGAGCCGTTGTGATACGACAGCGGATTGTAGCGGGCCTCCTCCGATCCCAGGGTGCGAATGCCCCAGCCAGTGAAGAATTGCGGGCCCAGCAACAGGTTTGTCACGAATTGCGCTCGTTCCGGCGCTACGATTCCGGTGTACAGGCAGTGGCCTGGATTGGACGCTCGCACCTTGCATGGCTTTTTGTGCCCATCCAAGGCTAAGGCATAGGTTTGTAGTTCAGGGCACCAGAAAGCCTGCTCAAACTTCACTTGAAGTTTTGCCGCCTCTGCTTTTAATTCCAAGGCTCTTTGTGTCATGCCCAACACCGAGCTCAAGTCCGCCCCTGCCCGTTTCGCTGCGTATACATATCCCTGCACTTCGCAGAGCGCTATGGGAGCGTCGGCTAGGGTTCCGTCAGCATGGAAAATAGAATCATTCGAATCCTTCCAGCCTTGCTGGATAAGCCCTTTGCTGCCCCGCCGGGCGTATTCAACAAATCCATCGCCGTC
>JAFAWN010000413.1 GCA_019241735.1 Terriglobales bacterium | reverse complement strand
TCGATCTTCTGCCGCAGCTCTTCGGTATCGCGCTGCCCTTCATCCTGCTCCCCCAGCTCCTTTTGAATCGCTTTCATCTGTTCGCGAAGGTAGTACTCGCGCTGACTCTGCTGCACCCGGTCCTGCACCTCGGACTGGATTTTGTTGCGCAATTGCTGGACTTCCAACTCCTTCGCCAGGTGCTGATTAATTTTCTCCAGTCGTACCCGGACGTCCGTGGTCTCGAGGGTGTCCTGCTTGTCTGAGGTCGAAAGCGAGGGCAGCGAGGAGGCGATGAAATCCACCAGCCTGCCCGGCTCTTCGATATTCATGGCAACGGTGGAGAGCTCATCCGACAAGGTCGGAGATCCGGCCACGATCTGCTGAAACAGCGTCAGCACGTTGCGCTGCAAGGCCTCAACTTCTGAGCTTTTTGGAGGAATCGATTCCGCGATCGACTCAATCCGGCCCAGCATGAATGGATTCAGTTGCGCGAACTCGACCAGCCGCACCCGCTCCAGCCCTTCGGCAAAAACGAACAGGCTCTGGTTCGGCATTTTCACAACTTTATGGACCACCGCCAGGGTTCCGACGGTGTAGAGATCGCTGGGTTGCGGCGCATCAATGCGCGCTTCCCGCTGCGCCACAACGACGATCGTTTTATCGTCGCCCAGTGAGTTAATTAATTGGACGGAGCTTTCGCGGCCAACCGTCAGCGGCAGGACGGCGTGAGGGAATAAAACCGTATCGCGGACCGGCAACACCGGCAGCGCGCGGCCTGCCTGGGCTTTGCCGTCCGCCGTCTCGTCGTCGATAATCTCTTTATTATCTTTTAGATTGCGCTCTGCAACCGCCGGCCTTGCCATTTTTCACCTTGAGTGTCGTTTGCTCAAGTTTGGATGAGCGCGACTAACAAAAAGATGCAGTATCAGTCTTGGTCGAATTCTAGTCCTACATAATGCCAATTGCATCCACCGAAGGTACCTATCGACCGTTGGCCTCGGGTGCTTTAAGCCGGGGTGTGGGTTCCCAACAATTAAATTCCGACGGGGTAGATTCCTAAGACCTTCACCATTTCCGCGGCGGCAGCGAGTTCACCCAGCGCGGCCCGCGCAGCCGCTGTATCGCCACTCAGAAAGTCTGCGTAAAACACATATTCCCAGGGGCGGCCTCGCATGGGCCGCGATTCGATTTTCGTCAGGTTCAGATCGTGAGAAGCGAATATGCCCAGAGCCTGATACAGCGCGCCCGGGACATTTTTCAGGCCGAAGGCGGTGGAAGTCTTCGCCGCGCCTTTAAGCACATGCCTTTTCCTGCGCACCAGGAAAAACCGGGTGAAATTTCGTTTGTCGTCCTCAATACCGGCAGCCAGAATTTTGCCTTGATACGCCCTTGCGGCCTGGCGTCCGGCAATTGCGGCGGAATCCCGCAGGTTAGCTGCAAGCACATGCTTAACCGCCCCCGCCGTATCGTAGAAAGGCACCGGTTCGATACCCGGATTACGCTGAAAAAAATCGCGGCATTGATCTAATGCGACGGGATGCGAATAAGCGCGGACCACATCTTTCCGCCTGACCCCGGGCGCAGCGATCAGGTTATGTGAAATGCGCATGCGGAATTCACGCTGGATAAAGACCGCCCGCGTCAGCAGCAAATCATAGTGCTCGGTCACCGGCCCGGCGAGCGAGTTTTCTATTGGAATCACGGCAGCCGCGACAGATCTGGTTTCCAGCCGGTCAAAAACCTCGGCGGAGCGGCTACAGGTGACAATGGCCGCGCCCGGCACCATACGCAGAACGGCTTCGTGGCTGAACGAACCCTTCTCACCTTGAATCGCAACTTTCACCGCGAAACCCTCTTGGCCGACGACTTCGCGCCCAGCGCGCGTTGCAGTACCAGGGCGTCAATTCCACTAGAGTAGTAACCCGGAATGGTTCCGATGAGTTCGTAATTATGACGTTTGTAAAAGGCCACTGCGGGAGCGTTATCTACCGCGGTCTCCAGACGAACCCCGTGGCAGTTTTGGGATCTCAACCAATCCTCGGCGGCCGACAGTAACCTGGAACCCGCCCCAAGCCGCTGCGCCGCTGGCAATACATCGATAGTGATAATGTGTCCAATGCCATTCCGCCTGGATTCGGCGATGATAAACCCGAAAATTCCGGCAGCGAGCCTGGCATTGGCTCCCGCTTTCCCGCCGGCATCCGCCGCGCGAATGGTTGATGTCGCGGCCGGGTCTGACACTCGCTCGGCGACTACGGTAAATGTCTGCGCGCGCCGCAAATACGCTGCGAGCTCAGCTTGTGAATAAGCGATGCCCGGAGGGAAACATTGCTGGTCAATTTGCCATAGCGTCCGGAAATCGCTGCTGCGGCCTTCTCGCAAGGAGAAATTCACAAACTATTGTAGCCCGCGTCCTTAAGACAAAACGCTACCGGGGCCGGATGCCGAAGGTCTCAGTCCGGCCGCATGCGCTTGGCAATCAGGGACTTAAAGACAGGCTTCCGGCCGCGCAGAATGGGCCAAAAAATAGATGTCGAAATTGTTGCCGCGCCCCTACCCGAGGTCGTACCATTCGCATCTGAGGGTTTTGTGGGCTGGCTTGTACTGATTGACGTGCTGGGCGCAATCGCGCTGGTTGGCATCTGGTATTTGTGTTTCGAACGGTTCAATCACCGCAAGGGCGCCCTCGCCCTGCGCTGGGTGGAAGCTGGCTGCTCCAACAAGGGCACAATTCTCGATCGCACTTGGAAAGGCAACTGCAAACTCCAGGCGCGCGTGAGTTTCGCCTCTCACTGGTTTGAAAATGCGCGCATAACCGTCCGCCTGCTTCCCCGCCCAATCCCAGTGCACTGGCTCCTATCTGTATGCCGCAAGCAGCGGGAAACCGTCACCTTCGAAGCCGATCTCGATTGTGCCCCGAGTTTTCAGCTGGAAATTTTCCGCCACCGCTGGCTGACTCATAAAGACAGCAGCATTGCAGACAGGTCGCGGGATTGGTCAATAATCCGCCCCGGCCCGGTCATTCTCACTACCCGCACCGAGTGGACCCAGGAGCTGACCCCGGTGGTAAATACGTTGATGACTTCCCGCGGACATTACCTTCTTACCGTACGTTTCCGCTCCCAGTCGCCGCACTTCGCGGCCACAATTCCACTCGAAGCAGTTTCGGACGCGGAAGCAGCGGCTAGTTTCCTCAATGTGCTGCGGGAACTCGCGACGGGCGCATCCACTTCCCATCAATAAGCCTCCTGATTAGATAAAAACTTTTGAGCGTGTTATGTTCCCGCCCATGCAGACGCTGGAGCATCCCCAAGCCCCGCAGCCGCCCGAGCCGGAAAATAAATGGGTAAAGAAGTTAGGCCACTGGGGCCCCTGGCTCTGCTGCTGGCCAAAGGAAAAGTCTTGCTGGGGGCACTGCTCAAGCTGAAATTCATTTTCAGCCTGGCTGCTTTCATGGCGGTGTATTGGGCGCTCTACGGCGCGAAGTTCGGAATCGGATTCGCGCTGCTGATCCTGCTTCACGAAATGGGTCACTTCATCGACATAAAACGCCGCGGCCTACCCGCGGAGATGCCGGTTTTCATGCCCGGCCTTGGCGCTTACGTTCGCTGGCAAGCGCTGGGAGTGCCGCTTGAAACCCGCTCCGCCATCAGCCTCGCCGGACCGCTTGCCGGACTGCTGGGCGCATCCATCTGCGCGCTGATTTTCTTGAAGACCGGGGACGGTGTGTGGGGCGCGCTGGCGCATGCTACTGCGTGGCTGAACATTCTGAATCTGATTCCGGTCTGGATTCTGGACGGCGGCCAGGCAGTTTTGGCGCTCAGCAAATTTCAGCGCATCTTCCTGCTCGCAGGAGCTCTGGCACTGTGGGTGGTCCTGGGAGAAAATGTTTTCTTCCTGGTGGCGTTAGGATTCGCCTGGCGCTCCTTCACCAAGGATGCGCCGACGCAACCCAGTGGCGGGATCCTTTTGTACTATGCAGCATTGCTGGTTTCGCTTGGCGGCTTAATGTGGATGCTGCCCAATCACGCCCCTGCAATGCGCTAGCGTCCGCGCTTCCAGCGTCAGGGCTTTGAGGTTTTTTCCGGCTCCGCCAAAAATCTATATCCCACGCCGCGGACGGTCAGCAGATGCACCGGTTTCGATGGATTAGCCTCAATGTAGCGGCGCAACCGGACGATGAAATTATCGATTGCCCGGGTGTCAGTGTCCTCGTGCAGGCCCCAGACTTCTTCCAGAATTGACTTGCGCGAGACGACGCTGCCCTGGTTGCGAATCAGATGCCGCAGCAGCTCCGCCTCCATCAGGGTGAGTTGGATGGTGTTGCCATCCACCGAAAGCTGCAATTTTCCAAAGTCGATGCTGCGCCCGGAAAATGAAAATACGTCATATTCCGCAAAACCTTCCGGCTTTCTCTCCTGGTTTTTCGCCGCGCCCCCCCTCGTCGCCTCAGAGGAGCCTCTCCCGGATTCAGAATCCGCGGCGCTGAGCTGCATCCACTCCCGCCGGCGCAACAACCCCTGCAGCCGGGCCAGCAGGATGGGAAGCTCGAAAGGCTTCGGCAGATAGTCGTCCGCGCCCGAGGCGAAGCCTTTGAGCACATCCTCGGGGCGGCCACGCGCGGTGAGCATCAGCACCGGAACAAAATTCCTGGCCGATCGCAGTGCGCTCGCGACGGCAAAGCCATCCTGCCCGGGGAGCATCACATCCAGCACAACCGCGTCGAAATCCTGCGCATGGTTTTGGCTCTTGCCGCCGCCGTCCGCGTTGCTACGGGCATCAGCCCCCAAAAGCAGCTCCAGCGCGCGCTCTCCGTCGGCCGCTACCTCGACTGAATGACCTTCGGCTTCGAGATTAAATCTCAGCCCTTTGGCCAGGTGAATTTCATCCTCGACGATCAATACCCGGCTCACGTGACGCCCCGCGGCAACTGCAGAACCACCGTAGTCCCTTTCCCTTCGCCGGGGCTTTCCGCGATCACCCGTCCGCCATGCTTTTTCGCAATTGAGCGCACAATGAACAAGCCCAGCCCGGTGCCTTTGATGTGCGCCAGAGAGCGGTTCGGGACGCGGTAGAAGCGCTTGAAGATCCGCTTTAATTCAGTCTGCGGAATCCCCACCCCGTGATCGTGGACGGTGAGCTTGACGTTTTTCTCGTCGGCTTCCACGCGCACCGAAACCTGCACCGGCGTCGGAGAATACTTGATCGCGTTGTCGAGCACATTGGAAACCGCAGCCCGCAGGTCCTCGGAGTCGCCATTCACGTCTGCCGATAGCTCCCCTCCCGCCTGTTTCTCATACCGGAGCGCGTCCGGCTCGAGGTGATGGCTGGCGCGTGCCACCTCTACGCATTCGCTCACCAGACCGGCGAAATCCAGTGGTACGCGACGTCGGTGCTTGATCCCCGCCTGCCCGGCCTTCAGGACCTGGTCAACCGTGCGCATTAGACGGTCGGTGTCCTCGAGCATCAGGCGGTAGAACTCGCGGCGTTGGCCGGCCTCGACCTCGCGATGTTGCAATGTCTGGAGGTAGAGGCGCAGCGATGCGATGGGGGTCTTCAGCTCGTGGGTTACGGCGTTGATGAAACTGTC
>JAFAWN010000236.1 GCA_019241735.1 Terriglobales bacterium | reverse complement strand
CCCAACTGAAAACTCGAGAAGCCGCGAAGCGCCTTAGCGTAGGTTTCCTGCACTAGGTCTTCCGCTTCTTCCTGATTTCGGGTGAGCCAGTGCGCGAAGTTGTACAGCTGATCGAACAGCGGCACGGCCATTGCTTCGAACGAGCCGGGTTGAGAATCCACATCTGACACGCCTACATGGTAAACGCCGCAACCCGCGCTTTATTCCCCCAGAAGGCAATTAATTTTGTTGTGGAATAAATTCGGCTGCGCGTTGATTCGCGCGGGAATAAAAAGCGCATTTGTGGGTTACATCCGTGAACGCTCGAAAGCAGGAGAGAGAAAATGGATGGAAAGACGGAAAAGTTATGCGATCAGAAGTTGCGGGATCTCGACCATGACGGGGTGGACCGTCGCGGTTTTCTAAAGTGCATGGCATGGGCCGGCACCGGGTTGGTATGGACCATGGCCGGCGGTATTCCCGTGTCTCAGACATTCGCGAAAACCCTGACGAAACGCACGGCCCAGAGCGGTGATTTCAGTTTCGTACAAATCAGCGACAGCCACATTGGTTTCAACAAGCCAGCAAACCCTGACGTTACGGCGACCTTGCAGATTGCCATCAACAAGATCAACGCCATGCCGCAGAAGCCGGACTTCATTATTCATACCGGCGATCTGAGCCAGCTTTCGAAGCCCAGTGAGTTTGACACACTTGACCAGGCGCTGAAAGCAGTCTCCGCAAAGCAGGTTTACTTCGTGCCCGGTGAACACGACATGCTGACCGATAACGGAGAGCAGTATCTAAAGCGCTACGGAAAAGGCACCAAGGGCGCGGGATGGTACAGCTTCGATCACAAAGGTGTCCATTTCGTAGGGCTGGTCAATGTGGTCAATCTGAAGGCTGGCGGCTTGGGATCTCTCGGTCACGAACAACTGGAGTGGCTCGACGATGACCTGAAAGGCCGTTCGGCCAGCACACCGATAGTGCTGTTCGCGCATATCCCGCTGTGGGCCATTTATCCGGATTGGGGCTGGGGGACCGACGACAGCGAACAGGCGCTCTCGTATGTGAAGCGGTTCGGTTCTGTAACTGTGCTCAACGGCCACATCCATCAGATCATGCAAAAGATCGAGGGCAAAGTGTCATTCCACACTGCGATGTCGACGGCCTTCCCCCAGCCCGCGCCGGGTACGGCTCCGTCGGCGGGTCCCATGAAGGTTCCAGCTGATCAGTTGCGAAAAGTGTTGGGCATCGCGGATGTGAATTACGTCGTTAGCGGCAAGAGTCTTGCAGTAATTGACTCCGCACTCGATGGCTAGACATTTTCCAGGTCGGATTAAATCCGGCTACGAAGCGCAATTCTCAATCGATCTGGTGATACAGAATAAACCAGAGATGCCCGCAATCGCCGGGCGAAAAAATACAAGAGAGGTGGATTGATGAACAGAATTCAAAGCAGCAAGTTTTTTGGCTTTAAGAGAAAGGGCTCGGTGGTTGTCGCAATCGCGGTCATGGTGCTCAGCGGCGTGGCGGCATCCTCCGCGCCAGGAAACGGGGTCGCTAAGAGCAATACCGCGGGGAGATCAACCGCACCCGTCACGGAGGTGAAGATCGACAACTTCACCTTCACCCCCGGAGACATAACCGTGAAAGCGGGCACGCAAGTGACCTGGATCAACCATGACGACATTCCGCACACCGTGGACAGTACGGATGGTAAGTTTCGATCGGATGCCTTGGATACGGACGAGAAATTCCAGTTTCGTTTTACTCAGCCGGGAGAGTATCCGTTCTATTGCCGTATGCATCCCAGGATGACAGGAAAAATCATCGTCCAACCCTAGTTAAAAGTCGCAGGGCTAAAAGTTGATGGCGGCATATGATGCCACACCAAGGCAAGCGGGCGAGGGCGCTGACACGGGCGGCATTTGCTGGCACACGAACTTACCCGGGCAAGGGCGCCCGCGCCACACCGACCCTAGGATTGGCTGGCGGGATACTGGGTCGCCGGAAATCCGCTCGAGGGAAACTGTCCCAAGGGCGGCTGGCTGGCGGAGGCTGGCAATAGTAACGGCTCCTCCGGCATCACGATCCAGGCAACGAGGTAGCCGATCACGCTGAGGCCGATGGGCATGAAGGCGGTGATCAACCAGATCACGCGCACCAGGGTAACGTCGAGATCGAAATATTCGGCGAAGCCGGCGCACACTCCGGCAATCTTGCGGTTGGTGCGCATCCGCATCAGTCGCTTGCGGACAACTGTGGCGCCGATGGTTTTGCCGCAGTAAGCGCAGACGTTGGCATCATCCTGAATGAGTTTTCCGCAGTGGTTGCAATACATAAATTCCTCCGGGACACGGTTCTTGAAAGCGAATTAGCTTAACCGTTCAGACTCCCCGGCCGACTACCTGACCGGGCCGGCTCCCATCCTATATAACGATACGCGAATTTGGCCTCGGAGGTTCCATGGTGGTGCCTGAATTACGATAGGCTGCTTCCTGATGATCAGAAAACGCGGAGTCGGCGAACGTGTGTGGACCCTGACTCTCCCAGGGACTACGCCCAATCTTGCTCGGCCACGGGGTAATTCTTGCCCTCTTTTCGGGCAGGCTGGCGCCAACTTGAACTGAAAGCAGGCGATTTTCGCGGAAAATCGGGGTTCTAGGATTTGGCTACCGGCTTGCGAATAAAAGGGCACAACCGGGTCAACTTATGGCGGGAGTGGTGCAAGGGCCGCAGCATGATTTTTGGCGTCCTCCGGTGGCAGCGACGCCGGACGGCGGCCAAATCGTAGCCGCCCCACTAATGGACGAAGCCTGCGATGGATGCGGGGCCGAGTTCATGACCGGATCCCGATTCTGCTACGTTTGTGGCGCAGCGCGTGGATCCCACGCCGATAGCGCAGCCCCGTCCGGTTGGGCGGCGTTGTTGCGTCTCCTCCGTCCACTTCAATTTCAGAACGTAAAAGAATGGGTCGGACTGCCATCCGCTTCTCTTATCGCGTTTTTGATCGGCATGGGTTGCTGCCTGGCGGCGATGCTGGTGGGCGTGATCCACGGCCGCGAGGTACCGAAACTTCTTACCGTCCAGTTGTGGCGCCTTCAGTGGCTGGTCGCTGCGGTGGCGGCCTTCCTCGCCGGATGCTTGCTGAAGCGGGCCTAAGGCGCCAGCCGGTGCTTTATCTCTCCCCCATACGATAAAAGTGATTGATTGGTCCAATTCCCCGGCCTAGTGGGTAAGCATGGGAGATGGCTCCGGTCACGAAGTCCTTGGCTAGCTTCACCGCTTCGGATACGTCTGTCCCCAGAGCCAAATGGCACGCAATTGCAGTCGCGAAAGCGCACCCGGTACCGTGGGTGGAGCTGGCGACGATGCGGTCTGCCTTGAGCACCTCCTCTTTAAAGGTCCGTTCCCGGGTCGATTTATCGGCAAAGCTCAGCAAATCTGTCGCTTCCGGGAGATCGCCTCCCGTAATTACGACGTTCGCTGCTCCCATCTGGTGTAGTTTCCTGGCTGATGCCCGGATTTCAGTCCCATTGGGCGTCCTGCCGGTCGTGGGCATACCCGTCAGCGCCGCAGCCTCTGATGCATTGGGAGTAACAACCGAAACCAGGGGCAAAAGCCGCTCTATCAAGACTTTGACCCCGTCCTGGTCGAGCAGCAGCGCTCCCGAGGATGAAACCAGGACCGGATCGAGGACAATATTGGGCAGTTTGTGACTAGCCAAAAAGTCGGCCAACGCATTAGCCACAGCCCCAGAAGCCAGCATTCCAATCTTAACCGCGGCTATCTGAAAGTCTCCGGCGAGCTCTCCCAGGGTTTCGACCAGAATTTTGGGATCTAAGGGTTCCACCCTCCGAACAGCCGAGGTCGATTGCACGGTAAGCGCGGTAATCCCAGCAATCCCGTAGCAGCCGTGGACTGCAATGGTCTTGATGTCCGCGGTGACCCCGGCCC
>JAFAWN010000165.1 GCA_019241735.1 Terriglobales bacterium | reverse complement strand
GGCAGCGCCGTCAAGAAGCGCGAAGACACCCACAAGATGGCCGACGCCAACCGCGCCTTCTCGCATTATCGCTGGTAACTCCGGACAAGCCCCATGGCCCGCACCACGCCCCTTAATATGTACCGGAATATCGGGATTGCCGCGCATATCGACGCCGGCAAAACCACCACCACCGAGCGCATCCTTTTCTATACGGGAAGGACGCATCGCATTGGGGAGGTCCACGAAGGTACTGCCATCATGGACTGGATGGAGCAGGAGCAGGAGCGCGGGATCACCATTACCTCCGCCGCCACCACCTGCACCTGGCGCGATATTCGGATCAATATCATCGACACTCCGGGCCACGTGGATTTCACCGCTGAGGTTGAGCGCTCGTTGCGGGTACTTGATGGCGCGGTTGCGGTGTTCGATGCAGTCCATGGAGTGCAGCCGCAGTCGGAAAAAGTCTGGCGGCAGGCGGATAAGTACGGCGTTCCCCGCATTTGCTTCATCAATAAGATCGACAAGATGGGCGCGGATTTCGAGCATGCCGTCGATACCATCCGCAAGCGGCTGAATGCAAAACCGGTAGCCATCCAGATTCCCATTGGCCAGGAAGACAAATTCCGCGGGGTCATCGATCTGATCGCGATGAAATCGATTGTGTGGCAGGACGACACGATCGGCGCCGAGTACATTACCGGCGAAATTCCGGCTGAGCTTCAGAAACGCGCTGAAGCGTTTCATGCTGCGTTGGTCGAAACCGTCGCCGAAAACGATGACGACATGCTGCACAAGTTTCTTGAAGGCGAAACTATCTCTGCGGAGGAGTTGCGGGCTTCGCTGCGCAAATCAACTATCGCTTTGAAGGTTTTCCCGGTGGTTGTCGGGACTGCTTTTAAGAACAAGGGTATTCAGCCACTACTGGATGCGGTGGTCGATTATCTGCCCTCCCCGCTCGATGCCGGGGAAGTCAAAGGCACGAATCCTGATAATGGGGAAACCATCACCCGCCAGCCGGACGACAACGAGCCATTCGCCGCGCTGGCATTCAAGATCATGGCTGATCCGTTTGTGGGGCAACTGACATTCATCCGCGTGTACTCGGGACAGCTCAAGTCCGGGGATGCGGTTCTCAATGCCGGCCGGAGCCGGACCGAGCGCATTGGCCGCCTGCTGAAAATGCATGCCAACAAGCGCGAGGACATCAACGAGATTCTGGCGGGCGATATCTGCGCCGCAGTGGGTTTGAAAAACGTCTCCACCGGGGACACGATTTGCGATGAGCGGCATCCGATTGCACTTGAATCCATTACCTTCGCGGTCCCGGTGATTTCAGTTGCGGTCGAGCCGAAGACCAAGGCCGACCAGGAAAAAATGGGTATGGCGTTGGGGAAGCTGGCCCAGGAAGATCCGACATTTAAGGTTCACACCGATCCCGACAGCGGACAGACCATTATCAGCGGCATGGGCGAGCTGCACCTCGAGATCATCGTGGACCGCATGATGCGGGAATATAAAGTTGAAGCTAATGTCGGAAAACCGCAGGTCGCGTATCGCGAAACCATCCGCAAAAAGTCCGAGGCAGAAGGCAAGTACATCCGCCAGACCGGTGGCCGCGGCCAGTACGGTCACGCGAAGATTCGTCTGGAGCCCCAGGAGCCGGGCAGGGGATACGAATTCGTCAATGACATTGTTGGCGGTTCAGTGCCAAAGGAATTCATCAAGCCGATCGATCAGGGGATCAAAGAAGCCATGGAAGGCGGCGTTCTCGCCGGCTATGAGATGGTTGACGTCAAAGCCATTCTCTACGATGGCAGCTATCACGACGTTGATTCGAACGAAATGGCGTTTAAGATTGCCGGCTCGATGGCCTTCAAAGAGGCTGCGCGCAAAGCTTCCCCGGTACTGCTGGAGCCGGTGATGGCGGTCGAAGTTGTTACCCCGGAAGATTACGCAGGCGTAATTATGGGCGACCTGAGCTCTCGTCGGGGACGGATCGAAGGCATGGAACACCGCGCAGGCTCGCAGGTCATCAAAGCAATTGTGCCGCTGGCAGAAATGTTTGGCTACGCCACCCATATGCGGTCGAGCACCCAGGGCCGCGCCGAATACTCAATGCACTTCGCGCGCTACGAAGAAGCGCCGCGTTCGGTGGCTGAGGAGATTATTGCCAAACAGCAGGGCGGCAAGTAGGTGTGGGGTTTGCATCGAGTTTAGTAATTCTTGATTCGAGTAATAGTCGGGTTCAGGTAATTATCGAGTTCAGTAATTTAGGAGCAGCTAGACCATGGCGAAAGAGAAATTTGAGCGGAATAAGCCGCACTGCAACGTAGGCACGATCGGGCACATTGATCATGGCAAGACGACGCTGACGGCGGCGATCACCAAGGTGCTGTCGAAGCACAATCCGAAGATCCAGTTCCGGAGCTTTGACTCGATTGACAATGCTCCGGAAGAAAAGGCGCGCGGGATCACGATTGCCACCGCACACGTGGAGTATGAGACCGCGAACCGGCACTATGCGCACGTGGACTGCCCGGGGCACGCGGACTACATCAAGAACATGATTACCGGGGCGGCGCAGATGGATGGCGCGATCCTGGTGGTGGCGGCAACCGATGGTCCGATGCCGCAGACCCGGGAGCACGTGCTGCTGGCGCGGCAGGTAGGGGTGCCCTACATTGTGGTGGCGCTGAACAAATGCGATGCGGTGGATGATCCGGAATTGCTGGACCTGGTGGAACTGGAAGTGCGGGAACTGCTGAAGAGCTATCAGTTTCCTGGGGACGATGTTCCGGTAATCCGGCTGTCGGCGCTGGGGGCCTTGAACGGGGAAGCGAAGTGGGAGAAGCAGGTGGATGAGCTGATGGCGGCGGTGGACAAGAGCGTGCCGCAGCCGCAGCGGGAGTTGGACAAGCCGTTTCTGATGCCGATTGAAGACATATTCTCGATCTCCGGCCGTGGCACGGTGGTGACCGGGCGTATTGAGCGGGGCAAGGTGAAGGTGGGCGAGGAAGTGGAGATAGTCGGGTTCCGGGACACGCGCAAGACGGTGGTGACCGGGGTGGAGATGTTCAAAAAGCAACTGGATGAAGGCATGGCTGGGGACAATGCCGGTCTGCTGCTGCGCGGTATCGCGAAAGAGGATGTGGAGCGCGGAATGGTGCTGGCCAAGGGAGGGTCGATCACGCCGCACACGAAGTTTAAGGCGGAGGTGTACATCCTGACGAAAGAAGAGGGTGGTCGGCATACGCCATTTTTCAAGGGCTACCGGCCGCAGTTTTATCTGCGGAC